>JBHELP010000001.1:0-4742 GCA_046263035.1 Candidatus Dormibacteria bacterium
CCGCCCATCCTCCATGAGCTTCGCGCCCGCCTGGGCTGCGCCATGGTCGTGGTCGAGCATGACATCGCCCTGGTCTCGGCCCTCGCCGACGAGCTGGTGGCGCTCCATCTCGGGCAGGTGATCGCCCGAGGCGCTCCACAGACGGTTCTCGAGGACGAGGCTGTGGTCGCCGCCTACCTGGGTACGGCCGCCGGTGAGCCCGGGGGTGGCGATGAGGTGGCGGACTCCTGGGCCCCCTCCGCCGGCGGTGGCTGGCGGGAGTGACGATCCAGGTGGCCTCGCCCCGTTTGGCCTCTCGGTCGCGGGTGCGGCGCAGACCGCGGACCCTCCCTGTGGCGCTGGTCGCCGGCCTTGTCTGTGTCTGCCTGGTCTCCGCGTGCTCCTCATCCCAGGCTCCGCCGTCCCCGAGCTGGCACACCCTCACGGTGAAGCTGCCCCCGGTCATCGGCGGCTTCTCGGTCAGGGCGGAGCCTGCGGCCGCCTCCACCCTCAGGTCCGGTGGCGCCGGCTCCCTGCTCGTGGGGGGGGCGGTCTTCTCCTTCCGGCAGGCGGGGCGTCTCAACGCGGTCCTGGAGGTGGGTGAGCTCACAGCGCGCAGCGATGTCGCCGACCCGTCCTTCCAGCTGGGTGTGGCAAATCAAATCGGCCAGTCCCTTCCGCGTGCGGTTCATGTCGGCGGCCGGGTCGTCTACGAGGCGTCGGCGGCCGCTCAGCAGACGGTGTTCGTATGGTTTGACGATCACCGCATGCTGATGCTTCTGGTCCATGGCCTCAGCGACTCCCGGCCTCTTCTCGAGGCGGTGCTGAGAACCGGGATATGAGCCGCCTGGCACTGCTGGTTGCGGCCATGACGCTCTCCACCGGCATTCTCACCGGCTGTGAGACGGGAAGCAGGGACGTGACCCCGGAGTACTTCTCGGTCCATGTCTCCTGGAAGCAGGACGCTCTGGGGCGGGTCATCGTGTCCGGCGAGACAGATCTTCCCGACCGCTCCCAGATCGACGGCCTTGTCAGCCGTGCCTCAGGGGTCGACAGAGCGGTCGAGGAGGCAGTTCTGGCCGGCTCGACGATCGAGGTGGGCTCCGCCGCCGTCAGCGCCGGGAAATTCTCCATCGCTCTCAACAAGGTGCTGTCCAACAGCTGCGGGCCACGGCCGCCATGTGGACCCTTCGCGGCCGGCTCCTACCTGCTGCTCGTCGACGCCAGGACACCCGACGCCATTGCCACCGGAGGGCCCCTCATCTTCGACGACCCCCGATACCTGTCCCGGACCCACGGCGTTCGGGGCTTCACCGGCATCGAGATCTCCGAAAGGGTCCAGCTTCGGCCCATCCAGCTGTGCATCGATGCGGCGGGCGAGCAGCAGAGGGACGGTGCGGAGCACCCTGAGGGTGCCTGCGTCGGAACACTGGGCTAGACTGGGGAGTGGAGGCGATCAGGAAAGGCATGCCAGGTGGACGAGCAGCGGTCCGCGGGGGAGGGTTGGCTCTCAACCGCAGGTTTCAGCGAGCCATCCCGCTTCTCATGGGGGTGGCGGCGATGGGTCTCACCGTCGGCGTGTTTCCCAACGTTCTCCAGAGGTCGGCGGTGGGGCCCGGTGCACAGGCCTCCATCCAGCCCAACTTCCGGGCCGACACCAGCCGTCAGGCGGAGGTGCCGCCCCTGAACCTCGGCGACAAGGGGGTTGGGGAGGCGGGCACCAAGGCCGGTTCGGGACAGACGGCACAGGCGCCGCCGGGAGGCCCGGCGGCAAATGGGGGTGCAGCTGGTGGCACGGGCAATGGCGCGGGTCCCGCTGCCGCGGATCGCAAGCCCGGCAGCCCCGACGAAGCGGGCGGGCGGGTGCCATCACCAGGCCCCACCCCGGCGCCGCAATCACCGTCTCCGAGGCCGGGCCAGTCGCCGGGGTCGAACCCTCCTCCCAGCGCGACGCCCGGCCCTCCGCCGCTGTGCACCGGAGCGACCCAGGTGCCCGATCCGCTGTCTCCCGATTGCAGCAGGTACGACCTGGGTAACCACGGTGAGACGGGC
Source organism: Candidatus Dormibacteria bacterium (assembly GCA_046263035.1). Taxonomy (GTDB): domain Bacteria; phylum Chloroflexota; class Dormibacteria; order Aeolococcales; family Aeolococcaceae; genus JBHELP01. The sequence continues at coordinate 2,032 of JBHELP010000001.1, forward strand.
CAGGGATATGATGCCAACAGCATCACCGTGGTCGTTCTCGACTGCTGCAACGACAACTATGTCGGCAGTGGAAAATTCAAGAACCTCAACGATCCGCCGGATCCGGTCAATGACCAGACCAGCAATGCGGCCAGCGCCTCGATCGTGCGGACGTGGAAGCTCTTGCGCAAGTATTTCCAGACGCACTTCGACCTGCACGGACGAACTGTTCAGCTCTTGGACTACTACCAATCCTCCTGCAAGACCAACGGGGACGTGATTGCCAAGCATCCCTTTGCGGTCGTCGGCGGCTTGGTCGATCATTTCAGTGACTACACATGCAACCCCAACTCGGAGTACGCACGTAACGGCATCCTCTACTTCGACTTCCAGGAGTACGACTGGCCGCGGATGCACTATGCAGATGCCACCGTCACCGGCAAGGACCTCACCAAGAACGGCACTCCCATGTACTGGTCGTTCCTGCCCTCGCTCGACTCGATCATGGCTGACGGGGCTTCCTGGGCGTGCCGGGAGCTAATCAATAAGCCCGTGACCCATGCGGGCAACCAGAATGTCAATGGGCTGAATCGCCAGACGCGACGGATCGCCCTCGGCTACGACGATGCGCCCAACGTCGAGTGGCACGGCAGCGGTCCTCCATACAATGCCGAAGGCAAGGCAACGCTCGGTGCTGATCTAGCGGCAAGCTTCGAGTCGGCGGCACAGTCGAATCCAGACTGTGCGCGCATGCACGCCTCCGGCAACCTGCGATACCCCATCTTTCCGGAGAAGTTGCAGGTAGATTGCGTGGAGTCTAACAATGCGAATTGCACCGGCCAGCAGATGTCGCTGACCGCCCTCGCCACCATGAAGGACACCACCATGAAGGCCAAGGTAGATACCTCGGTGCTCTGCCTGTTCTGCTCGGTGTCCACCGGGGACGATTTCGGCCAGGCTGAGGTAGCCTCGAACTACTACCCCGAGCAGATGTTCATCTCGGGATCAGCGGAGACACCCTACGGAGCGTTCGGCGGCGCGCGCACCAAGAACCAGACCACCTGGGACCAGGCGTTCGGTCTCAGCGAGTTCTGGAAGCTGCCGGCCACGACGTACTGGGCCAAGGCGTACAAGGAGGAGGATCAGACCACCGAGGTCAGCCAGCGCATCGGCTTCAAGGCCTACGAGGAGTTGATGCAGGTCTTCTCGGCGATCCAGCTGGCCGGAACCAATCCCACCCCGGCCAACGTCGCCCAGGGTCTGTATGGCTGGAGGCGCTCGGCCTCCACCACCAGCCCGGCGGCGGGCTACAGCGCCGGAGACCCCGCCTTCATCAGGGGGATGATGGTGGAGCTGTGGGACTCCAAGGGCGTGCCGCCGACGCTCTACCCCAACCCCATCTACCCCAACGGCCCCAGCGGCGGGTGTTACCTGATGCCCGACAACACCCATCGCTACTCGAGGGGAACGTGGCCCCAATCAGACGAGACCAGCAGCGTCGGCGGCTGGTCGTGCACGTCCGACAATGATGGCGGCGCCAGCTGACAGACGGCAACGTCGTCGCCTTCTACGACCAGCATCCGACGACGGAGCGACGAATTCTCCAGGAGCTGGAGCGGCGCGGCAGGAACCTGAGTCGGCTCGAGCCAACGGATCTGTTCGACCTCGACCAGGACCACTGTGGAGGCGTGGAGGCCGTCGAGTCTCTCGCCGTGCGGGCCGGTATAGGGCAGGGGAGCAGAGTCCTGGATCTGGGCTCGGGATTCGGAGGCCCGGCTCGTTATCTCGCCTGGCGCTTCGGCTGCCGGGTTATCGGTGTCGACATCCATCCCGCCAGGTGCGCCACGGCCCGCCGCCTCAGCCGGCTGGTGGGACTGGACCACCTGGTCTCGTTTGTCACCGCCGACCTGGCGAGCGCCGACCTTCCTGACGGTGAGTTCACGGCCTGCATCAGCCAGGAGGGGCTGGCCCACGTGGCCCACAAGAACGGGCTCCTCCGGCGCTGCGCCGAGGCGCTCGCGCCCGAGGGGCGCATCGTCTTCACCGACTGGGTTCGGGGGGAGGCTCTGACAGCCGAGGAAGCCGCCGAGCTCCGGAGCGGGTTTTCGATGACGGCGCTGGAGAGCGTCGAGGGATACCGGGCACTGCTCGATGGCGCCGGCTTCACCTCCATCGAGGTGGAGGACATGTCGGAGCAGTGGTCCCCGATGGTGCATCTCAATCGGGACCGTCTTCGCGAGCACCGCGACCAGCTGGTCGGGCGTCTGGGCCAGGAGCGATATGCCGAGGCCGAGCGGCTGTACTGCCTGTTCGCCGACCTCGTGGGCAAGGGGGCGCTCCGAGGGGCACGGTTTGCCGCGTGCCGCTGAGGCCGTTGGGCGATGCTGCGCGACTGCCGGCGCGCGATGGTTGCCGAGTGTACGCACGGACCGGGATCTGTTCCGTGACCAGCGGCGCGAGGGGGTCGCGTCTGGGTGACGCCGCATTTGTGGAGGCCGACCGCCTGTACTCACTGTTTGCCGCCATGATTCAGACGCGCGGCCGTCAGGGCGCGCTCCTCACAGCGGTACGCCCCTGACGAGGATCTGTCAATTTGGTGTCGGAGCCGTGTTGCCGTGTTAACCTGTCACTCGTAAAGAAAGGTGTGCTCGACCGCGGGGCTGTGACGGCAGTGTGGCTGTCCAAGACGATCTGCCGGCCTCGTTGAGCACCGGTCGAGAAGCCCTGGAGGA
>JBHELP010000002.1:0-2827 GCA_046263035.1 Candidatus Dormibacteria bacterium
GGACGGCGTTCCCATAGCGACTATGGGCAGCTCGTGAGGATGCATATAGGCCTTCCCGGGATCCGGAACATACCCGGCGGCCCTCAGGGCCTGGATGCTGTCTTCCCATAGCCCCCGGGGTACGACGACATCGAGGTCACCGGTGAAGCGCGCGCCCACATCCGGAAGCGTGCCGTCGAAGAAGTACAGCGCACCCTTCATCAGAAGCGGCTCGATGCCGACACCGTTGAGACTGCGCATCACCTGCAGCGACTGACGCCTCAGCAGCGTGTTGCGCACCAGGTTCCGGCGATGGGCTTGCCCCAGATGGGCCTCAACTGCGGGGCCGGCGAGGTCCGGGCGCGCCCGCAGAGCTACCGCCAGCGCCGGAACCAGCAGCTGCTCGTCGGCGAGCAGCACGGTGTCGCGCCATCTGATCTCCGGCAACTCCACTGGGCCGTCCCCGAGCAGCCGGCCCAGGCACTGAAGGGCCCGCAGGCGGCGCGGCATTGCGGACAGGGTGGTCGGCACGCCACGATGGTGGCTTGACGATGCCCACCGGCGCAAGGATGAGGGGCGCCAACGAGTGCGCCACGGCAGACCTTGACAACGCCTTCGCCTCCGCCGCCGCTCGCCGTCCCGATCTGGTCAGCCGCATGGACCGCTGCATCGGCGGCCGTTCCGTCGCCGCCACCGTGGTCGGGGCGGACCTGGCCGGGCATCTGCGCAGGGCGCTGCCCTCTGCCCCGGTCGGAGCACCGGCACTGCGCATCTCCGTCTGGGATGTGTCGGAGACGGACGTGCCTCCGCCCCTGCTCTCAGGCTGGGAAACCGACGGCATAAGGCCCGGCTCCGACGGAGACGTCTTCTCTCACTCACGGGACCGCCGGCACATTCGCCACGAGGGGCCCAACTTCCTCCTCTGGCTCGACCGCAGGGAACGGCACATCATCGGCTGGGTGCGCTCGACAGCCCTGCTCCGACCCTGGCTGCTCAACCGCCCCTTCCAGCTGCTCCTGGCTCCCTGGCTCTCCGACATCGGCGTCCGGCTCCTTCATGCCGCGATGGTCGCCCCTGGTGAACGCGCCGTGCTCCTCCCCGGGCCCAGCGGTGCCGGAAAGTCGACAACTGCGGTGGTCTGCCTGCGCGCCGGCCACCACTACCTCGGGGACGAGGCCGCTGCCGTGGAGGCGGGAGCCGGCGCCGTAACCGGGCACTGCGTGAACACGCCGGCGAAGCTGAATGACGGCGATGGGGTTGGTGCCGGCGAGACATTCCTGTACCCCGGTGACACCTCCCCGGAACAGGTCAGGCTCTCCGCGCCCATCGCGGCGATCGCGTTTCCCCGCGTCGCCGGCACGGCGGCCAGCCGTTTCACGCGCATGCCCGCGCGCCGGGCGCTGCCGGCCCTGATGGCCTGCCTGATCTCGGCGGAAGCGGGGCGCGTGGGATCCGATTTCGAGTTTCTCAGCGGCCTCGTGGAGCGGCTGCCCTGCTTCGAGCTCGAGTTGGGCCGTGATGCGGCCGGTACCGCCGCGGCCGTCGCAGAACTGAGCCGCCAGGCCCGCCCGTGACCTGTGCCGAGAACGTCAGCTGTGTCATACCCGTGTTCAACGGGGAAACCTTTCTCGGCGAGGCCATAGCCAGCGTGCTGGCGCAGACGCACCCGCCGCACGAGACCATAGTTGTCGACGACGGCTCGAGCGACAGAAGTTATGCCACAGCCAGTGCTTTCGGCGATGCCGTGCGAGTGCTGCGGCGGCCGCACGCCGGAGCTCCGGCTGCGCGCAATGCGGGCATCACGGCCGCAACCGGTGACTTCGTGGCCCTGCTCGACGCCGACGATCTCTGGCACCCCGAGAAGCTGGAACGCCAGCTGCAGCGGTTCCGGGGGCAACCCGAGCTCGGCATCTGCCTCGTCATCATGGAGAACTTCTGGGAGGCCGGCCTGGAGGACGAGGAGGCCGCTCATCGTGCCGCCGGCCGCCTTCGCGGAACCCACACCCTGGGAACCGTGCTTGCCCGCCGCCAGGTCTTCGACACGGTGGGCCTGCTCGACCCCGCCCACCCCTTCGACGATGCGGCCGACTGGTTCCTTCGGGCCGCGGCCGCCTCCGTGGCCACGGAGGTCGTTCCGGAGGTTCTCGCCTCACGGCGGATGCATCGCGACAACAGTTCCCGCAACTCGCCCACGGCCGACGCCCTGCTCTCCCTGATCAAGAGGAATCTCGACCACCGGCGCGCCCTCGCGGGCGAGGACTGACACGCCGATGCGCGTGCTCTACTTCGTCGAACGCTACCGGCCGTACATAGGCGGGGTCGAGGTCATCAGCACCCTGGTTCTGCCGGCGCTCCGTGAACGCGGTCACGACATCACGGTGCTGACCTCCCTGTATGAGGAGGATCTGCCGGCGTACGAGGAGCTCGACGGCATCCCCGTGCACCGCCTGCCATTGATCCCCGCGCTCCGCGCCAACGACCTCGACCGGCTCATCGAGGTGCGCGGTCTGGTGGGGGAGCTCCACCGCGACATCGCGCCCGATCTCCTCCACGTGGTCTTCACCGGCCCCAGCATCTATTACGTCTTGACGGGGGCGCCTAACCCCGCCCCGATGGTTCTCAGCTTCCACGGCTCCTGGCCCGACCTCACTATCGAGCGCCACGGGCTCCTGGGGCGGGCTCTCAGCTCCGCCGCCTGGGTCACCGCCTGCTCCCGCTCGGCTCTCGACGACCTGCGCAACCTGGATCCCGGAGTGACCGGGCGCTCGTCCGTGATCTACAGCGGGCTGCCCGCGCCCTCGCTCACCCCCGCCCCCCTCGCATTCGACCGGCCGGTCCTGCTCTGTGC
>JBHELP010000003.1:0-4002 GCA_046263035.1 Candidatus Dormibacteria bacterium
CGCCGTCTGCGACCGCTGGTTCGCCTCGATTCCCGGACCCACCTGGCCCAATCGCTTCTTCTGGCACGCGGCCTCCTCCGGGGGCCTTGACGACAGCCCCCCGGCGCTCAGGGCGGCCGGCGCTCCCTTCGTCAACGGGTACCACTTCATCAACGGCACCATCGAGGACCGACTCGAGGCCGCGGGCCACGACTGGGCCGTCTACCACGGCGACATCTTCCCCCAGGCGCTGGCCATCGCCGGCATGGACCTCCACCTCGATCACTTCCATCCGCTGGACGAGCTGGCGGCCGATCTCGGTGAGCCCCACTTCGGGCCTCGCTATGTGTTCATCGAGCCGGACTACGGGCACGTGCTTCCTCACTGCACCTTTGCCGGGGGCAGCTCCCAGCATCCAATTGGCGACATCGGCCAGGGGGAACGGCTCATCAAGGAGGTGTACGAGGCGATCCGCAGCTCGCCGCACTGGGAGCACAGCCTGCTGGTCATCAGCCACGACGAGCATGGCGGCTTCTACGACCACGTGCCCCCTCCGCCGGCGGTTCCCCCTGGTGACGGGGTCACCGATCCCCACAACAACCGCCACGGCTTCGACTTCAGCCGGCTGGGCCCGCGGGTGCCTGCGGTGGTGGTCTCGCCGCTGATTCCCCGGGGCACGATCGACCATGTCCTCCACGACCACACCTCGGCGCTGGCCACCGTCGAGCGCATCTTCCGGCTGAGGTCGCTGACGCGACGTGACGCCCGCGCCCATGACCTCAGCCACCTCCTGTCGCTGGCCAGGCCTCGCGGCGATGCTCCGCGCATCCTCCCCGACCCGGTGCTGGCGGATCCCGGCCGGCTGCTGGAGGACGGCGGAGGCGACATGGCACCACCGGTCACCGAGGCCATGGCCGGGGCCGATGCCGGGGCCGAGGACGATGTGGCCGGCTCGACACTTAACGGCTTCCTGCAGGTCGCCCTGCGCCGCGACCTGGTCGCCACCGCGCGGGGAGAGCACGCCGCCGTCATCGAACGGGTCGCGGCGGTCCGCACTCGCGGCGATGCCGGCCGCTACATGCACGACGTGGCACGGCGATTGAAGAGCGACGCGCCACCGCAACGGGGCCATAATGCCCGGGCTGACGGCCCGAGGCCTGATGTGAGGGGCCATATTTGCCCAGGCTGACCCGGTCCGAGGCCTGATGTGGAGGCTGTGTGATGAGCAAGAGCAAGACGGGACCACGTGCCGCGCATAAAGCCGGCCGATCGCCGGTCGCGGCCCCGCACGACGGCGCTGATCCCGTCCACACCGAGCGCGAGGATCACCCCTGGGCGATAAACATTCCCGATCACGCGGCGCGCGCCGAGACCGCGGGATACGCCCGTTCGCGAGCCGCCATGAACCGTGTGGCCAGGACCGTGCCCGACTTCCTCTACGGCTCACCGCCCTACCAGGACCACCATGGCGGTGGGCTCTGGCTGAAGGACGGGGACACCTGGTTCATGGTGCGCAACCTCGCCGGGCTGGAGTGGTCCAGCCAGTTCTGCGCCGATCCTGCCAAGGTGGACCTGCTCCGGCGCAACGCGCAGCGGCTGTACGCACGCTTTCCCGAGGCGGCGAAGGAGCTGGGCATCGAGGACCTCCTGGCCCGGGAGATCAAGACCGCGGACGACGTGGCCGCCTGGACCGATTCCATCTGCAATGCCAGCGTCCCCCTGCCCCCGGCCAAGCACACCGGTGTGCTGCCGCAGGGCGGGGGTGCCCACCACTATCCCGCCCCGATCGAGGAGATCGACTTCTTCAAGCGGGCGGACTTCAACCTCTGGGTCCAGGATGCCGAGGGCCAGCCGGCGGCGGTCCTCCCCGTTGCTCCCCGGGGCAGCGGCGTGAGCGAGGTCAGGGTCGCGTACTCGACGCCGGGAACGGTCTTGAGCAATCGCCACCGCCAGGCCCAGCTGGCCCGTCAACCGATGCTCCTGCCCGGCGACAGCGATCTCGCCCGCCAGGCCTTTGAGCGCCAGAATGGCGAGCCGGCACCCGAGGGTCGGCGTGTGCCGCGCCGGCGCGCTCGTGGGGCTCGCCGCGCTCCCACTGCTGGCGGCTGACCGCCCCTTCATGGCGGGCTAAGCGCTGAGCTCCCGGTGCAGGAAGTCCAGCACCTGCGGCCAGGCGTCGATGCTGGAAGCCGCATTGGCGGCCATTGTGCCGCCCGTTTTGCGGACCGCTCCGTCCACCGGATGGACGGCGAATCCGTCCGAGGCGGGCACCCCGGGCGGCTTGCCGGCGAAGTGACCGGCCCCCGGATAGTGCAGGTGGCGGTGGCGATCACCGGGGCCGCCGAGCCGGTCCATCACCATGCCCGCGAAGTGCCCGGACGGCCACATCTGGTCGTCCCCTCCGGAGATCAGCAGCACCGCTCCCCGTATCCTCTCCACAGGAGTGGCCGCTCGGGACACGGCCGCGGCATCCTGGAGAGCATCCAGATACACGTCGGGCATGGTGCCGCCATTCATGGCTATTCGCCGGGCCCGCAACGGGTCGAAGGCCATGCACGCCAGGGGACGACCGCCACGTGTCCAGGCGGCGCCTGGTCGTGCTCGGGCCGGATCGAAGCCGCCCCACAGGAGAGCGCTCGGGGCATGAGCGACGACGGCCGCCACCTCCGAGCACATGCTCGCCAAGAGCAGGGCCAGCTCGCCGCCGCGGGAACCTCCGACCAGTGCCACCCTGTCGCCGTGCACCTGGGGGCGATCCAGCATCCAGAGGAGGGCCCGCTCGAAGTATTCCACCGGGATGTCGACGAGGGCGGCCGGCAGCCCGGGCAGTCCGAAGTAGGCGACGGCGAGAGCGGCGAAGCCGTGGGAGGCCAGCAGCGCGGCCGTCTCCAGCGAGGCGTGGAATCCGCCGCCCGAGCCGCCGAAGACCACCACTCCCGGCGATGGGCCGACGGCGGGCGAGAAGAGCCTGGCCACCAGGCCCTCCTCGGCGACCGGTCTGACGCTGACGCCGTGCCCGACCCAGCGGCGCAGCACCTGTTTCCGGGCGATCTCACGGCCGTCCCGCTCGGCGATGAGGGTGGTCGGCACGGGGTCGATGCCGCTGGCGAACCCCCGATTCGGCTCCGATCTCATCGACCACCACAGCCCGAAGGGGTCAATGCCCTGGTAGGTGCCGTCCACGGGTGCATCGCTCGCCAGGTCGACCTCGCCATCGCCGCCGGCTCGAAACTTTACCCACGAGGCGTACGGGGTGCCCTCAGCATCGGTGGCCCGGGCCAGAACGCGCACCAGCTCACCGGGGTCGAGTCCGGTGAGCCGACCGGAGACGGGCTGGTCGATGAGCGTCTCACTCCCTTCCAGCCGAACCCGCGGCCGCCGATCGGAGCTCGGAGGGGTGTCCACGGCCGCCCCCACTCTACCCAGCTGTGTTCCCGAGGCGGAGCTCCGAAGCCCTCGTACGCGGCTCGTCCTCCGGGACGCGGCTGGGGCCGTACTGGTAACGTCGGCAGCCAGTTGCTCACCACCGCCCATGGAGGTATGCCGATGGCCAGCACCCTGGTGCCCGAGGCGGCCCGCGAGTGTGCGGACGCTTGCGCGGAATGCGTTCAGGCCTGTGAGGCCTGCGCCTACAACTGCTGCATCCCCGGCGGGATGGCCGATCACGCCAGGCTGTGCCTGGACTGCGCTGCGGTGTGCTCCCTGGCGATGACCCTTGTCTCCCGGGGCTCCAAGTGGGCGGGGGAGGTCTGTCGCCTGGCCGCCGAGCTGTGCGATATGTGCGCCCTCCAGTGCGGAGCCTCCGACATGCAGGACTGCCAGGTCTGCGCCGAGGCCTGCCGCCGCTGCGCCGACGCCTGCCGCGCAATGATCCCGTAATGAGCGCGGGGCCGCATCTGGGATGAGGAATTCCGATCGCCGGTTGTGCCGGTTGCGACTTCCAAACCCATGACGGGCGGAAATCCCTATTCCGTGCCGCCGCCAAGCCCTCCGCTCGACAGACACGCTCGGCAGATGGACCCG
>JBHELP010000004.1:0-8922 GCA_046263035.1 Candidatus Dormibacteria bacterium
GCCTCGGTCTCGTCGCGGAGCCGACACACCTCTACGTGTCTCATCTGCACAAGGACCATTTCGATGCGGCATTCCTTGGCGAACATGTGTCGAAGGAGGCCACGGTCATCCTCCCCGACTTCCCCGTCGATCACCTCCGCCAGGAGCTCCACCGCCTTGGTTTCAGACGTTTCATCAGTACGCGCAACGGGGTGGCCGAGGATGTGGAGAGGGTTCGGATCACGGTGATCGCCATGACCGCACCCACCGACGGTCCCCTGGGCGATTCGGCCCTGATCGTGGACGATGGCGTGGTCCGCATTCTCAACCAGAACGACTCGCGGCCCTCTGACCTGGACGTGGTCGCCGCGATGGGGCCGTTCGACGGCCACTTTCTTCAGTTCAGCGGTGCCATCTGGTATCCCATGGTGTACCGGATGCCGGAGCGGGCCAAGAGGGCTCTCGGCGAGCGCAAACGGGCCAATCAGCTGTCGCGGGCGCTCCGCTACGCGAAGGGCATCGACGCCGCCGCGGTCTTTCCCAGCGCCGGGCCTGCCTGCTTCCTCGACAGGGAGCTCTTCCATCTCAATGACATCGACGGCGACCCCGCCAACATCTTTCCCGATCAGACGGTGTTCCTCGACCACATGAAGGACAACGGCCTCGCCAACGGGAGGCTGCTGATCCCCGGATCGGTGGCCGAGAACACCGGCGGGGAATGGACCGTGACCCATCCCGTTCCCCAGGAAACGGTGGAGTCCATCTTCCGCGAGAAGCGGGCATACCTGACGGCCTATGCGGACCGGATGCGGCCGCGCATCGACGCCATCCTGGACGCGTGCCCCCGCGGCCGGATCGACATTCTCGGCGCCCTGCGGGAGTGGTTCGAGCCGCTGATGGAGCAGGCGGACCTCACCTGCGCAGGGATCAACGGCTTAGTGGTCCTGGACCACGGCGACGGCGCTGTGGTGCTCGATTTCCACCGGCGCCGGGTGGATCCGTGGGATGGTGGCGATTGGGACTACCGATTCTTCATCGAGCGGCGGCTCCTGGAGTCCGTCGTCGCCAGGCATGTCGAGGACTGGGTCAACGACCTCTTTCTCTCCTGCCGCTTCGAGGCGGAGCGCAAAGGCGGCTACAACGAGTACGTCTACAACTTCTTCAAGGGCCTGTCGCCCGAGCGCCTTCAGTATGCCGAGGGCTATTACTCCGAGAAGGCCTCGCCCCATGAGCTCTGGGAGTGCTCGGGCTATCGAATCCAGCGGCGCTGTCCCCACCTCAAAGCCGATCTCAGCCGCTTCGCCGAGGTGGACGGCGACGTGCTGACCTGCACCATGCACGGCTGGCAGTTCGAGCTCAGCACCGGACGGTGCCTCACCAGCAACGACCGGCGCCTCTACACACAACCCCTCAGCAGCTCGCCGGCGTCCCACGAGGCTTCCTCCGAAGGCGGAGAGGCTGCCGCGAACCATGATCGAGATGCTGGCACCGGGGCCGCGGCCGGGGACCGAACCGCCGCCGGCTGATCATGAAATCGTGCCGGCCGAGCACCTGCGCCGTCCCATATCCTCTGCTACCGTACCGTCCACCGCCAGCGGCGGGACGGGGTGAGCTGAGGAACACCGACGTGAGCATTGCGACGAGGGCAACGACGCGGCGCCGGCGGCGGTGAGACACACCGCGACGCCGGCGGTGATGGGCGACACCGCGACGCCGGCGGTGGTGGGCGACACCGCGACGTCAGCAGCGGTAGTCGACATTGGCTGCGGGGGTGCGCGTGTCAACGCCTTCCGCGAGCTTCCCCTTGTGTACGGGGCGATGGCCGGCTACGCCGTCTCCTCGATCAGCCTGATGGCCGGTCGCCAGGTGGGCATCACCACCGGGCACGTCGTCCTGGTGGGAATCGTGGTGCTGGCGGCGGCGGTGCGTGCCCGCCAGGTCGTCTGGGAATGGATGCCCTTCGTCTTTCTACTGGCCATGTTCCAGGACCTGGCCGGCGTCGCCAGCGCCGTGTCGGGCATCGTCCACCCTGCTCTGGCGGTGGTGGTCGAGAAGGGGATTCTCGGCGGCGCCATCGCCGCGAGCTGGTTGCAGGACCACCTCCGCGGCCTGCCGGGCATGTCCTTCATCGCCGTCGCGCTGGTGGTTCAGTACCTCATCAATGACATCGTGCCGCTGATCGTCGGCCTCTGGCTCTGGTTCCGCCACCGCGAGCGATTCCGGCCCTTCGTCGCCGCCTACGTGCTCGTGATGAGCATTGGATTTCTCATCTACCTGCTGTTTCCCGAGATGCCGCCCTGGGCTGCCGCCCCCCATGTGGAGCGCATCGTGGTGCGCACACTCCAGGAGGTGGCCGGGGGCCTGGGAACGTTCTACGCCGCGTCGGATCCTGAGCCCAACGCCGCCATGCCGTCGATCCACGTTGCCATCCCGACCGTCGTCGCCTGCATGGTGGTGAAGCACCGGGGCGCGGGCAGCCCTCTCTCCTGGATCGCCCTCGCCTACGCCGCCACCATCTGCTTCGGCGTCGTCTACCTCGGTGAGCACTTCGTGCTGGACGGCATTGCCGGCATCGCCCTGGGAGTGGGGTGCTATGCCGTCGTCGAATACAGCGGCAGGCCGGGAACCCTTTTGGAGCGCTCTCTCCGGAGCGCCCGGCACCGCTTTGGGGGCGTTCTCCCCGGGATGCGCTGAGCCAGAGACGTCGCCGGCTCTCAGTGTCCCCAGCGCTCTGCCAGGGAGATGACCCGAGCGGCTGAGCGCTGAACCTGGGCTGCCGGGATCGACCCGCTGCGGACCGCCACTCTGACCGCCTCGATCGCCTGGGCCTCGTAGCCCGGATCACTGTTCGACAGGAGGAGCAGGTCGTTGCCCGCCCGGGCCGCAGCCACCGCCGCCTCCGGCAGCGGATAGCTCTCTCCGATGCCGGACAGGCTCAGCGAATCGGTGACTATGACCCCGTTGAAATCGAGGCCCTCTCGAAGCAGCCCCTGAACGACCTGTCGCGAGAAAAGTGCCGGCGTGCCGCTGGAGTCGAGGTTGGGAACGCTCACAGCCGTCGTCATCACGGCGTCCGCCCCCGCCGCAATGGCCTGCAGGAAGGAGGCACGCTGGGTCGCCCTCCACCGCGCGGCGCTGACAGGGTCCGTGGGAAGGTGGTGGTGGGGATCGCCGGCGGCGCCGCCAAGGCCCGGGAAGTGCTTGATCGTGGCGGCCACGCCGCCATCGTGGAGCCCCTGCACCGCCGCCGCGACCAAGGGGCCGACAACCTCGGGATCGGAGCCGAAGGACCGGTCGCCGATGGCCTCGTCACGGGGGTTTGTGCGCAGATCGGCGACCGGCGCCAGGTCGAGGCGGATGCCCAGGCGGTGTAGCCCCCGGGCCGTGGCCGCCGTGGCAGCCCGCACCGCCGGGGGACCCTCCTCCCCGAGCGACCGCGGCGCCGCCAGGTAGGCGATGCCGTCGTTCACCGTCCGTGCCGAACCGCCCTCCTGGTCGGTGGTCACCAGCAGGGGTGCGGGTAGCCCGGCCTGGCGACCCAGGGCGCGAAGGTCGGCGACCAGACGCGCCAGGTCGTCGACGTCGCCGAAGTTGCTGGGAAAGATGAGCACCGTCCCCACCTTGTCCTCGACGATCAGGCGGCGCAGGGCGGGGGTCACCTCGCGGCCGCCGAAGCTCACTGCGAAGAGCTGGCCGAGGGCCATGTCCGACGGCAGGTGCGGGCTCGGCGGCGCGGGCGGAGACGCCGGCGCCGCCGTCGGCGGGGGAGCGGTGGTGGCGGAACCACACCCGGATTGGGCGATGGTGACCACCGAGAGCAGGGCCGCCGCGGCCGCCCGCCCTAGCGGCACTCGACGACGGGCAGCCTGCCCTCGGCGTATAGCGAGCGCAGTACCTTCTTGTCCTGCTTGCCGACGCTCGTCTTGGGCAGAACCTCAACCATCGCCCAGCGCTCCGGCAGCCAGATCCGTGATACGCGCGCGGCAAGGTAGGCGCGCAACTCCGCCGGGCCCTCGACGGCGTCGGGATGCAACACCACGGCGGCGAGCGGCCGCTCCTGCCAGCGGTCATCCGGGACCGCGATCACCGCAGCGTCCGCCACCGCCGGGTGGCCGGCCAGGAGGCTCTCCAACTCCACCGATGAGATCCACTCCCCTCCCGACTTGATCACATCCTTGGACCGGTCACGGATCTGCAGGAAGCCGCGGGGGTCAAGGCTTCCGACGTCGCCGGTTCGCAGCCAACCGTCGTGAAAGCAGTCCTCAGCCGGATCACGGTGGTAGGAGGCGGTTACCCAGGGGCCCCTCGCCTCGATCTCACCGACGGCCACACCGTCCGTGGGTAGCACTGAGCCGTCCTCCCCGGTGGCTCGGAGCTCGACCAGCGGCGTCACCCGGCCGGCCAGCGTGCGCCATGCCATCTCCTCATCCCGGGGGACGCCCTTGGGCGGTTCGGCGATGGTGCCCATGGGGCTCATCTCGGTCATACCCCACGCCTGTATCAGGGTCACCCCGTGGCGCTCCTGGAAGGCCTCGATGAGGCTGCGCGGCACGGCGGAACCACCGCAGAGTGCCATCCGCAGGCTGGAGAGATCGGTGGGATGGGTCGCGGCGTGGTCGAGGATCCAGGTGAAGATGAGGGGTATGCCGGCGGCGTAGGTGGGACGTTCGGCCTCGATGAATCGGACCAGGGGCCCGGGCTGGAGATGCCTGTCGGTGAGCAGCAGGTCGGCGCCGACCATCCAACCGATGTAGGGGATGCCCCACGCCATGACGTGGAACATGGGCACGATGGGCAGTATCCGATCGGCCTCGCGGAGCCCGAAGGCACCCCAGCCGGCCAGCGAATGGAGCACGGTGGAGCGGTGGCTGTAGACCACGCCCCTGGGATCGCCGGTGGTGCCGGTGGTGTAGCACATCGCCGCCGCCTCCCTCTCGTCAAGGGCGGGCCACGAATGATCGGGCGGCTCGGAGCTCAGCAGCTGTTCATAGAGAAGCTCACCGTCCAGGACCGACGGGTCCACATCGCCGGTGACGACGACATGCCGCACCGTGGTCAGCTGGGGTGCCACCGCCCGGTAGAGCAGGAGCAGGGAGCCGTCGACGATGAGCACCCGGTCCTCGGCATGGTTGATCACCCAGGCCAGCTGCTCCAGCGGCAGCCGGAGGTTGAGGGTATGCAGCACCGCTCCCATGCACGGAATCGCAAGGTACGCCTCGAGGTGCTCCTGGTTGTTCCAGCACAGGGTGCCCACCCGGTCACCACGCGCCACCCCCAGGCGGCGCAGCGCGGCGGCGAGCTGAGCGGCACGATCCGCGACCATGCCGAAGTCCGACCGCCGGGACCCCGATCCTTCCCAGGTGACGACCTCGCTGCCGGCGAAGTGGCGGCGCCCTCGCTCCAGCACATGGGTCAGCGTGAGGGGCACGTCCTGCATGGTGCTGAGCATCGTGCCGCCTCTAGGCCCCGATGTTGCCGCAGAGGATGGGGTCGGCCTCCGCCTGGGTATCCACCGTCTGGCCGCGGTGGACGATCACGTAGGAGGGCCCGGGCATGGACCCGAGCTCGGTCACATCGACGCTCCGTCGGGCCGCGCCGTGGGCGTCGGCGGTCATCGTGCCGAGTGGGGCGAGAGATCTCGACTGGGACTCACACGACCCCCGGTGCAGGCCGGCGGAGTGGCTGCTCCCCGGCTCCAGGCCCTGGGCCTCGAGGGTCACGTGAAGCCGGCCGTTCTGGATGCTCAGGTCCGCCATCCCCGAGGCGGCCTGGTCGAGAGTTTCCGGGGGCCCGCTGATCAGCGGAACGGTGACGGCCTTGGCGCGCGCCGGGTTGGCCACGTCACCGCACACTATCGGCTGGGACTGCGGAGCCCGGGTCATCTCGGGTCCGTTATGGACGTTGAGATACCAGCCCGATGCCGGGATTCCCCCCTCGCCGACATGGGCCACGGTGGAGGTCCGGTCGGCGGCCATGCCGGTGGGATTGGCGCTCACGGGGGACAGGGGATAGAGGATCCTGCCCTGCTGGGCGCAGCTGCCCTGGTGGATGTGCGCCGGATGAAGGCTGTCCGGAGCCAGGCCCGTCAGCGAGATGGTGACCGTCAGTGACGCTCCGGGCTCGTTGAAGGTGATCTGAGCCTCGCCGCGGGGGACATGGATAAGTGGCGTGTGCCTGACCTCGGTCGACGGCGAGGCGCCGGCGGCGGGCGTGGAAGCGCCGCAAGCAGCGAGCGCGCCAACGGCCACGAGAGCGCTGAGGCGGGAGCGCGCGCTGTCCGCTGTTACCCTCGGCACGATGGCGGAGCATACGGTGGCGGCGCTCACCCCGGCGCTGGAAGCACGCGGAGTTACCAGAAGCCTTCCCCTCGGTGATGGGACAATCGAGATCCTGCGTGGGATCGACCTCACCATCCTGCCCGGTGAGCTGGTGGCCCTGGTTGGACCCAGTGGCAGCGGCAAGTCCACCCTTCTCGGAGTCATCGCGGGCCTGGACCAGCCCACCGGGGGAAGGGTCCTGGTGGACGGCATCGACATCACCACCATGCCCGAGTCCCGTCTCGCCGCCGTTCGCAACGCCAAGATCGGCATGGTCTTCCAGTCCTTCCACCTGATTCCCACGCTGACGGCCGGGGAGAATGTGGAGCTGCCGCTCCACGCCGGTCACCACCCCGGATCTCCCTCGGCGCGGGCCGCCGAGATGCTCGAGCTCGTCGATCTCGGCCACCGGGCACGGCACCGTCCCAACCAGCTGAGCGGTGGCGAGCAGCAGCGGGTGGCCATAGCCCGCGCCCTGGCCACCGCCCCGGCCATCGTCATCGCCGATGAGCCCACCGGCAACCTCGACGGAAGGAACGGGCAGCTGCTGCTGGAGCTCATCGCCGGCCTCCGCGAGAGGCTCGGCACGACCTTCCTGATCGCCACCCACGACGTCTCCGTGGCCCGATGCGCCGACCGAACCCTCACCATCGTGGACGGCATGCTTCACGGCGGATGATCCTCGCGGCCGACGACCTCGGCAAGAGCATCGATCAGCGACGGTGAGGTGTTGGGCATGTGAATCCGGTGAAAGGCGATGCCCTGCTCCTCTGCCTCCTCCCGACCGGCGATGTCGATGTCGTAGAGGATCTCCAGGTGATCGCTGAGAAATTGGGTGGGTACGACCAGCACCTCCCGGTGACCCGCCTTCCGCAACCCGGGCAACAGATCGCGGAAATCAGGCTTGAGCCACTCTTCCGGAGTGTGGCCGGCGCTCTGATAGGCGAACTGCCGGCGCTCGGGCGCCAAGCCCGCCCGGTCCGCCACGGCCTCCACGGTCTCGAGGATCTGCTCGATGTAGCCCGGGTCGCGGTCGACAACGCTCCGGGGAAGGCTGTGAGCGGTGAAGATCACCGGCACCGAGGAGCGGCGGTCGGCGGCCAGACGCTCCAGTGCCTGAGCCAGGCACTCCGACAGGCAGTCTATGAACCCCCCCACCCGGTGCCAGGGTCCGGCGAGGCTCACCTCCAGGGCGGAGCCACTCCCGGCGGCCGCCTCCAGAGCCCGGCTGTAGCCGGCCATGATGATCGGCGAGAACTGAGGAGCCAGCACGATGCCGATGAGCCGGCTCAGTCCGGTGACGGATGCCAGCTCCGCCACCGCCTCCTCTATGGCCGGCCGGGAATGGAGCATGCCCACGCCCACCCGGTACCGCCCCGGTCGGAAACGGGCATCGAGCACGGCCTGCAGCGCCGCCGCCTGAGCCCTGGTGATGTCGATGAGCGGTGAGCGACCGATGAGGGCATAGCGCCGCCGGAACTCCGTCACAACCTCCTGCGAGGGCTGACGTCCACGCCGGACGCTGGCCAGGTAGCCGGGCACATCGTCGGCCGTCACGGCGGAGCCGAAGGTCATCAGCAGCACGCCGGTGGGTTCGCCGCCCGGTGTCCCAGAGCGGGGGGCCTCCTGCTCAGCCGCACCGGCCAGTCCGGCGGTGGTCACGCCGGCGAGGACCCGGCTGGGGCGGCGGCCGCCCCGTTGACGGCATGGACCAGCTCGACGAGACGGGCGAGATTCTCCGGTGGCGTGTCGGGCAGCACTCCGTGGCCGAGGTTGAAGATGTGCCCCGGACGGCCGCCGGCCTCGGCAAGGATCCGGCGGGCCTGGCCAGCGGCCACCGCGAAGGGAGCGCATGCCGCCACCGGGTCGAGGTTGCCCTGAATCCCCTGTACGTCGCCGATCCTGGACCAGGCCTCACCGATGGAGGAGCGCCAGTCCACGCTGACCACGTCGCTGCCGGCGGACGCCATCGCCTCCAGGAGATGCGTCGTGTTGGTGGCGAAATGGATGCTGGGCACTCCGGTCCCCTGTAGGGCCTGGAAGATGCGGCGGGTGTAGGGGAGCACGGAGTCCACATAGTCGCGACTGCTGAGCGCTCCCGCCCAGGAGTCGAAGAGCTGGAGCGCCTGGGCGCCGGCTTCGACCTGGGCCTTCAGATAGCGAATGGTGACCTCCGTGAGGGTCTCCATGAGGCGGTGCCACTGATCGGGACGGCCCAGCATGAGTCCCTTGGCGCGGGCGAAGTCCCTGGAGGGCCGGCCCTCGATGAGGTAGGAGGCCACGGTGAAGGGTGCGCCGGCAAACCCCAGCACCGCCGCCCGGCCGCCGAGCTCGGCGCGCACCAGCCGGATGGCCTCGAAGAGGTCCGGCGTGGCCTCGTGCGCGTCGACGATGCGCAACCGGTCGATGTCCGCGGAATCACGAACGGGGGCCTGGATCACGGGCCCCACGCCGGGGTCGATGATGAAGGGGACCCCCATGCCGTAGAGGGGCAGCATGATGTCGGCGTACATCACCGCGGCGTCGACGCCGAGCTCGGCGACGGGCATGAGGGTTACCCGGGTGCACAGCTCCGGCGTGCGAGTGATGGTGAGGATGTCGTAGCGCTCGCGCAGCTCCCGGTAGC
>JBHELP010000005.1:0-13539 GCA_046263035.1 Candidatus Dormibacteria bacterium
GGCGGCACGGGTCATCGCCCCCGGAAAGAACGCCGTGATCTGATTGCCATCCTGATCGGTGGTTATGAAGCCAGACGCGGTGGCAACATCCGGGCATCGCAGTATTCCGGCGAGGTCGATGCCTGAGGCCTGGAGGGCGGCACCGTACTCACCGAAGTCGGCACCCACCGCGGCGCAGAGAACCGGCCGCTCACCGAGCAGGGCCAGGGTGTGAGCGATGTTCGCGGCTGTGCCCCCCCGCCGGTGCTCGAGATCTGAAACCAGAAAAGAAACGTTGAGGCGCTGGGTCTGATCAGCGAGAATGTGGTCGCCAAACCGCCCGGGAAAGATCATGACGGTGTCGAAGGCGACCGATCCCGTCACCACAATCCGGCCCATGGGGGCCGAGCATAGGTGTCCATGGACCGGGCGTGCGGCGGCTAGGATACGTCCGCGATGGAAACATTCGTCTCAATTCCGCTGCTCCCCTCCGGGGAAGTCCTCTTCGAGGGGCTGCCGGGACGGGCGGTGGTCCTGGAGCAGCTGGCACCGGTGCTGGGGGACGGTGTCATCGTGGTTCACCAGGAGGATCTGTCCGCCGTTCTCCTGGTTCGCCAGGAGAAGTTGCTTGACGTCTGCCTGACTGAGGATGGCCGCAGGCTGACCGGTGAATCGGCGGCCGCCGGGGTCCGCGCGCTCACCGAGGCGACGGTCACCGCAGTGAGGCTGGCGCCGCAGCTCGTGGACGTGCTCGCCCCCTTCCTTCTGCGGGGCGAGCCGTGCTACGAAGATCTGAGGCTGGGCTGGATCGACTGGCACCAGCTCATCGCCGACATCGAGAGCCGCCCCGGATCCTATCTGGTGGAGATTCGAACGGCCGGCGGACGGGGCGTTACTGTGGTCGTTGACGGAGAGCACGTGGCCACCTATGCCAACGTGGAGTCGCCGCCGGATGGTGGCTCGCCTCTAGACCAGTTGGGCCAGAGGCCGGCGGGAAGCGTGTCCGTCCAGCGGCTCGGCGAGCCGGCGACGCAGGAAGAGGTCGGCGACACGACGACACTGGGGCAGGCCGCCATGGCGGGGCCACCACCGGGGACCGCACCGCCAGATGCGGATGGGGGCACGTCGGGCGGGGACCCCCTTTCATCTCCAGCTCCTGCCCAGGCGGCCGGGGCTACCGGCGCCGTGGGGCCCTCCCCCTCAGTCGACGTGTCGGCGTCGCCACCTTCACAACAGTCCGTCGCCCTGGGTGGGGCGGCTACTCCACTGAGTCCGATCAGGCGACACGATCCCACAGACTCCGCGCCACCACCCGTTGCCGGCCGTCCCAACGGCCCACCGCAGACGGCGGCCGCGCCGTCGGCCGGTGGTGCGCCGGGCTCGGCCCTGGCGCCGGCCGGGGGGCGGCCCCCCATTCCAGCTCCATCGCCTCCTGC
Source organism: Candidatus Dormibacteria bacterium (assembly GCA_046263035.1). Lineage (GTDB taxonomy): Bacteria > Chloroflexota > Dormibacteria > Aeolococcales > Aeolococcaceae > JBHELP01. The sequence goes on from JBHELP010000005.1 coordinate 1,416, forward strand.
AGCCTCCGGGCCAGGGCAGGCGGGCGAGCGGACCGGTCTCGCCGGCCGTCCCGGTCCGCCTGGTTCCAGTCAACCCGCCGGCCCACCGCATCCGGGTGGTGCAGCCCGTATCTCGGGTCCGCCGCGTCCGGCGGCCGCCAGCCGCCCTTCGGGCCCCCCGCCAAACCATGGGCACGCGGCTACCGGCCCGCCGGATTCGGCCGGTGCCGGACAGCTGCCAGGTCCGCCGCGGAGGGGCGACGAAACCGGCAACCCGGGTCCGCCGCACGGGGCCGGCACGGGGCCGGCCTCAGGTCCACCGCGGACGGGGGAGCAAGCCGGCCTCGCCCTTCCCCCGGGAGCGGCCGGTTCAAGAGAGCTGAGGGATCCTCAGATGGCCGCCGACACGCACATCCCGACCTCGCCTCAACCAATCGCACCGCCGCGGGGCACGGGTGGTGTGGCCGTGCGGGATCTCCTGCCCAACCTCAAGCTCATCGCCCGTGATCGGCTCCACCTGTCGTCACCCCGAGTTGAGCGTCTTCTCGACGACGCCGCTGAGGAATCCCGGCCCTTGGAGGCGGTCATAGCGGACATAAGGCGGATGACGATCAGGGGGGTCCTCCCCTCCACACTGGAGGAGGTCGCCGACGGAATGGTCACCCTGGCACGCTCGCGCACCAGCACCTCCGGGTGGCCCACCTGAGGGCACTCCGCGCCCAGGTATCTCACCGGCCATGCATCGGCCCCGTGCGGCTGACCTGCTCGGCGCTGCTGAAGAAGTGGCCCGATGCAAGTGCTCTGAGGCGGCGGTCCCGGAACCAGGGCCGCAGGCCGACGATGGTGGGTGGACGACCCCGATAGAGGAGCACCGCGGTGCCCTCATCGAGCTGGCGCAGGGCCTCCGGACTGGCCATCTGATCTCGGCGGACGGTGAAGGAGCGGTTGGTTCGACCGTTGTGATCGTTGAGAGCCACATCGGTGTAATCTCCCCGTCCGATCATCTTGGCAACGATGTCGCACGTCTCGGGATCACTGATTCCAGGGAGGAAGAGCTTGGCTCCGTGGTTGTTGAGGACGGAGTTGGCCTTCTCATTGCCGTAGCGAAGGCGCAGCTGACTCATGTCCTGAACGATCGACATGAGGATGACTCCGCGGCCGGCGCCCTGTGATGCCACTGAGGGCAGGTCCTCGATGGGCACCACATTGGCCAGCTCGTCCAGGAAGAGTCCCAGCTCTGGATCGAGCCTCCCCCGGGGCATGTTGCCGGCCACAGCATAGGCGTGGGTCACGGCTGTCATGAGTATCCCGACGAAGAGGGCGGCCACGCGCTCCGGCGTTTGCCGGGGAGTGCAGAGGTAGAGGGTTCCGTTCCGCTCGCAGAGCTCTCGAGCGTTGAAGCGGCTGGTCATGGCCGATTCGGCGACGGCTCTTTCGTTGAAGACGCTGAAGATGCGGGTTACTGTCGAGAAGACGGTCCCGCGCTCCTTTTCGGGACGCTGGTCGATGGCGGCAAGCATGCCCATGGCTCGCGCCGGATCGGAGTTGGGGTCGTCACCGCCGGCGACGGCCATCTCGTTGAGCACCGAGAGCGGGGTCTCCAGGTCGAAACCGTGAATCCAACCCCGCACGTCAACGATCGACAGGTTGGCGGCGGCAGCGGCACAGAAGAGCAGCGGCGCGATCAGGAGCTTGCCCGACTCGGCCCAGTGAGACCAATCGTTGTCGCTCCGCGAGCCTCCCTGCTGCAGCCCCGCGCACAGCCATGAGGCCACCAGCCAGGCTCGATCCAGCGTCTGGCAGCCGTCCATCGGCGACCAGCTGACGCTGGGATACAGGTGACTGATCTCACCGGTGGGGTCGTAGACGTATACCGGCCCGAGGCCCTGTCGATGAGCGGCGGTGATGTCTACCAGCTCGCTCTTGGTGCTGGTGACGATCGCCGGTCCGCGCCAGGAGAACAGGTTGGGTATCACCAGCGACGTGGTCTTGCCGGAGCGGGTGGGCCCGACCACGAGCACACTCGTCTCCCTCTCCGTGGCCATCGTACGGGTCCCCCTACGACCGAGGATGAGCGAGCCGTGGCCAGGACGTCTGACCCGAAGCCTTCGCAGGTCGAAGGTGGTGGCCCATCGTGAGCCTCGTCGGAGGCCTCGTGGGCTGAGTGGCAGCCATCGCCGCGACGCCGGAGCGCAGACCCTGCAGCACATGACCGCGAGAGCCAGGGCACCCACGATTCCGGAGAGGGTCACGACGAGCACGGCCCAGAACCGCGCCGTGTTCACCCTGCCGGTCGGTGCCACGAGGTGCCACCACACCAGCGAACCGCCATCCATTTGGTACTGCTGAACGAGCCGGGAAGGGTTGATGAAGTCAACCGGAGAGACCGAGGGCCTGCCGCCGGCGACTGCGGTGGCCGTGGTGACGGCCACCCAGGCAAACAGCCAGAGGGCACAGGCGGCGACCGGCACAGCGAGCTCACGGTGAGGCTGCCGCCGCCGTGGGACGCTGATGTGGGACACCCGCACATGCTCGCCGGGAATTCCGGACCGCGCCCGGACAACGCTACCTTCCGATGGGGAAGGGGACGGGTACCACGGCGGCATCCGGGGCGACGGCGATGCCGACCTCCAATCCGTCGTCGTACCGCCGGTGCCATGTGGGCCCCTCCCTCACGTCAAGATGGTCGACTGCGGTCATGCGCCTGCCTCCAACATGGAGCTCGCAGGTCTCGTCGAGCAGCCAGCCCCGGCGCGGAGGCATGAGGCACACTCCGCTGGCCGGGCGACCTTCCGCGACCGTCGAGGCGGCGGCGCGTAGGCTGCCGTCAGCCAGCGGGTGCAACACGAGCGTGGCATCGCCGGTGAAGACTTCGGGGTGCAGGACGCCGGCTGTGAGGACGCTGTCGCCGACGCGGACCATGTCCCCGCGACGCGAGACTGCGATGTCGGGGCCATTGATGGTGAGGAGGGCACCGCCGAGCGCCGACAGGACGCCGCTCATTGCCGCCACCCACCTGATGCGGCGGCGAAGCCGGGCGCCCGGCCGGCCTCGCCGGGGCCGGCCATGTACCGTGGCCAGCGTCCCCACCACGAGGGGAAGGTTCTGTGGCGAACGATCGAGAACCGGGCCGCGGTCCTGGGCTGGACGGCTGCGCCGACGGGTCGCCGGCACGCCGGCTATGCCGTGCCCAGCCGCTGGAGGCGGAATTCCGCTATCCGGCGGAGGTCCGGATCAATTGTCAGCGTCAGGCGCATCCGACGCCGGCGAGCGGGAAGCAGATTCCCCTCGCTGGTCTCCCGCACCGAGTGATCCGTGAAGTCGACGTCGGCGTTGAGGCAACGGTCGTCGCGCAGAAGGTCTCCCTCCACCCGAAGTTCGCCATATTCACCGAAATTCGGTCGCATGGCGTCACCGGTCGCCAGGAATGGCTCCAGCGAAGCCCGGAGGCGCGAGGCGGCGGCCGCCGACACATACTCCTCCAGGGTTGCCGGGTGTCCGGCCATCAGCAGGCCCAGGTCGAAGACGAAGCGCTCGGCGAGCTCCTTGATGCTCTGAAGGCGCCGGTCGCGTAGCTCGTCCGCCGTGGGGCCGGATGGCGTCGATCCTCTGCCGAGGTTCATGGCTCTCGCTCCGGCGACCGCAGCGGTACTCGGACGATGGCGTCCATCAGCTCCCGATATGCGATGGCCAGGTTGGAGGATACCTGCTGAACGGGCACCCCCTCCATGCCCGCATAGCGCACCTTGTCGGCCTCATCCGGTATGGGCACGATGCACTGGACCCGCTGGGAGATGGCGGCCAGGTACTGCCTGGTCACAGGATGGTCCCGGTTTCTCCGGTCACCAGGAACGATATAGGGCACCACCGTGGGGGGGCGACCGCGTACATCCAGATAGTCGAGGACGCCGTTGAAGTCCTGCTTGGATGATGCGGTGGGAAGCACAAGCACGTCGGCATGCCGCAGCCAGTACGCCGCGGCCGCCGCCTCCGGCCCGGCCAGGGGGTCGGGCAGCCGGTTGCTCATATCGACGACGATGAAGGTGTACCGGCGCCTCAGGTAGGCGGCCAGCCGGTCGACATCGGTTCTGGAGTAATCGCCCGCCTCCCTCGATTCCGGATAGCAGGCCAGCGCAGGACTCGAGGAATGCACGGGTGGCGGGGGCTCACGGTTGGCCGTAAGGGCGGCCACCATCTCGCGAACCGTGGCCGCGCCGGCGGGCAGATTGAGCTGACCCCACGCATCGGGGTTGGCGATGTTGGCATCCACGATCGCGGCACGATGGCCGAAGAGGTCCAGGACCTCGCCCGCGACGATGGCAATGCCCGCGGCATGACTGGTCTTCCCGACCCCACCCTTTCGCGATCCGATGACCGCGATGGTTGGTCCCCGGCCCACCATGGCGGCGGCGAGTTCACGGTTGGGCGCCGGGGTGACGGACCTACGCCCCCGCCAGCTGAGGCTCCTGTGGCGGCGCATGATGACCTCCGCCGGGGCCGGGCCGACAACACCGGTGGCCGCCTCGGGCGGCGAGCTGTGAATCTGTGGCTGCGAGCTGATCAGCAAATCAAAGGGGTCCGGCCCGAGGGCGGAGGACCCAGGCGTCGAATCCGGCCCCGCCAGGGAGGCAATGTTCTGGAAGGGATGGCATGGGGAGGACCGGTCCGTGGGCCGGGGCTCGACATCCACCGGTCCGTCGTCGAAGGAATCGTCGGCGAAGGAGCCCGCGGGGGACGGCCGGCCTCTCCACATAGCGTCGTCCAAGGGATGGCCGGCCGGGAGACCCGGCGGGTTCACCACAGGCGCCGGCGACGGCGATGCCGCCAGCCCGAACCGCGGCAGCAAACCTCCCGAGAGAGAGCTCAGGCGGGCGGCCTGGCCGGGATCGAAGATGCTGCCGGCCGGTCCCGCAAAGTCGGCCATGAGTGCACCGGCCAGATCGAGGATCCCGGCCGCCATGAAGGCATGCGCCCCGTCCATACCCGCGTACTGCGACGCCATTCCCTGCTCGCCGACCCCGATGTAAAAGCTCCCGTCGATTCCGGCGATCCAGTCCCTCAGCCCCTCCTCATGCATGACGACATAGACCGGATGGGCGTCGTTGGGGACGGCCGCTGCCCACCAGCGGTCCAGCTCGGCCTGGTATGTCTCCCCTGCGAAGAAGGCCAGGCCTCGCACCGGTGGGATGACAAAGTTCGAAGCGTCACGGCCGGCCCTCAGGCGGGAGTCCTCCAGGAACCGTGCCAATTTGACCGCCTCAGCCTCATCGGCAATGAGCACGAGGAAGGTAAACCCGCCGCCGGCGTCACTCGACAAGTCGCCGGGCCTCCCTGTCGTGCTCGACGCTGCTCCCGCAGCACATCGTGTAACGGGCCGAGGTGTGATGCAGCGCCCCCAGGAGAAGCAGGACGACCCCGATCACCAGACACGCAGTGGCGAGGGTGGCCGGGCTTCGAGCAACGGCCGGGATGCGGACCGCTCGCACGCATGCCAGTGACGCGGCCGCCACCGTGACGGCCATGACGACCCAGCAAAGGATTGCGGCAACGGCAACGGCTCCCGACGTGCCGGCGCCGCCGCCGGCAAGAAAGCCCCAGGCTCCGTGCCAGTCGGGTGGGCCGAGGGTCAGGACTGCGGCCAGCGCCAAGACCGCCGCCATCACCAGACCCATCAACGTCCTCCGAGCCCACTGGTGATGGTGCTCACTGCCGGTGCGCCGAGAAGCAGAAGCAGGGGCAGCAACATTGCGGCAATCGGTAGCGTCACCAGCGTCTTGGCCCGAGCCGCCCTGACCCGGGCTTGAGAGAGGCGCTCCGCATACACGGCCCTGGCGACCGCCGTGTAGGTCTCCCGCTCCGAGAACCCGAGATTGGCGTTGGCGGCGGCGTCGGCGACTGTTGCGAAGAGAGGGATCCTGTATTCGGCGGCGATGGACCGGTAGAGGTCGATGGTGCTGCGATGCGGCGTCCGAACCAAAGCCCTCCAGCCCCCGGGCTCCACCAGCGTCGTGAGTGCGTCATTGGTCATGCACCGGGCGAGGATGCGCACCGCATCATCCAGCTGCAGCCCCCGACCATCGGTCATGATCGCCACCAGCATCATCGTGTCACCCAGGGCCCGGCCGGCTCGCTCCTGCCGCCGCCGTGCCGCCTGGCGCAGCACGGCCACGAGAAGAGCCGGCACCAAAGGCAGCGCCAGGAGAGCGATCCATGGCCCTACTCCGCCAAGCCAGTCAGCGTAGGCGGCGTGGTACGCCACGTCCGCCGCCAGGGTCACCGCGGCGGTGAGAAATCCCAGAGATGCCGCCCCCGCGAGAAAGGCGAGGGGCGTCTCCCTCCGGTTGGCAACGGCCAGTAGGCGGTACAGGTCCAGCTCCTCCTGCAGGCGGCGAAGCAGCGGCAGCCGTGTGGCCACTCGTTCCAGTCGTCCGCGAGGTGTGGCGAATCCCCGCAGGGCAGCCAGCCGGCGCCAGGCCCTGACATCCTGCGGGGTGAGAGCCTCGAGATGGACAAGGGCGGTGAACCAGATGGCGACGACGGCCATGGACAACGCCCCGTAGGGAAGGATCTCAGCCACCCAGGCGCCCCTGCTCACCAGCGAGACGGCGCAGGTCCCAACGGCTCCAGGAGTCGATGCGGACGATCATCCCAAGGAGGAGGACGAGAAGGGTGAAGAGCCCAAGAACCAGGCCCAGCACCAGGTTTCCGGTCACCGTCTCGTAGTAGCTGCGGAACACCTCTACACGCATGACGGCGCCAAACATCACCAACATGAGAAGCGCCATGGCGCAGGTCACCGCGCGCTGCTGAGTGAGGGTGACCATCGCCTCCTCACGAACCGCCAGCTGCGCCTCGCCCACCGGCGTGAGCACCTCGTCGATGGCCTGGATGATAGCGTCGAGGCTCCGGCTGCGCGCCCAGATGAGGACGCCGAAGGCGTTCTCGATAAGGGGTGACCGGGACCTGACGCCGGATTCCACCAGGTTGTCGACCACGGAGCCTCCCCGGGACAATGGAGCCAGGACGTGGGCGAGCTCAGGAGACCCGGGATTGCGGCCGATCTCCTGAAGAGCCGTGTCCAGTGACTGATGGCTTACCGCCATGCGATCACGCAGGTTGCGGAGTTGAGCCAGGAAGGCCCTCTCCATATGGAGCTGCCGGCCCATGGCGCGTCCGCTCATAGCAAAGCGAAAGCCGAGGAACCCGGCAAATGCCCCGCTGACCATGAGCAGGGCCACGTGCGACAGGATGCCCACCGACAGACCGAGAACGGTGCAGAGCAAGCGCAGGGCAAACCACCGGCGGGGGGGCCAGCCGAGACGCGCGGCCATGTCCCTCTCGCCCTCCACGAGCGCCGCGGCACGGCCGCCCCTGAGCAACGGCAGGGGCAGCGGCCGGCCCTCTCCCCAGAGCAACATGAAGGTGCCCAGCGCGCAGGCGACGGCGAGTATGACCCCCACCAGGACAAGCCCGGGCAGAGAGGGGCCGTGGCTCACGGCGGCGGAACCTCCTCACTGCCGAGATGTGGTCGAATCCGCGGGGCAAGCCGGCCGAGATTGCCGATCAGCTCGGTCATGCGGCGCCAGCCGCCGGTCTCGGTCTGCCGGTACACCCATTTGTGATTCCCTCCGGGCTCGACGGCCATGATGCCGGTGATCCGTCGCCGTCCCCCCTGGTTGGCGATGTGTATGACCACCTGGATGGCCTGCTCGACGATGCGTCGGGACATCCTCTCGTTGCCGGAGAACCGTGGGTTCTCCATCACATACTGCGTCGCCTGGTCGAGGGCCAGCTCCGCGTCCTCGGCATGGATGGTGGTCATGGAACCGTCGTGCCCGGTCATCAGCGCCTTGCACACCGCCGCCATCTCCTCACCGCGCGATTCGCCCAGGATGACGCGGTCGGGCTGGAACCTGAGGGAATGACGGATGAGATCGAACATGCTGAGGTGCTGGCTCTCGGCGTCCACGCGTATCGATGGAATGGTGGACACGGCGGAGGTCAACCCATGCCAGGGCCGCCCGTCGCCACGGTCCTGATCGAGGTGCAGCTCGGCCCCATCCTCGATGACGACCAGATGGTCGCTGTCCTGGACCATGCCACAGAGCACCCGCAGCAGGGTGGTCTTGCCGGTGCAGGTGCCCCCCGCGATCAGGAGGTTGGCGCGGCCGCGCACCAGGGCTTCCATGAACCGCGCCATACCGTCGGGCATCACCATCCCACTGACGTAGTCGGCGAGGTCCCGGACCCTGGATCGGGAGGGGATCCGGATGGAGGCCTTGATACCTGCTCGCCCTGAGATGGCCGGCCGTTTGGCGACCACGACGCGAACCACGCTGCCGACGTTGGCCTCGGCGATGGGCGCAGCATCGGTCACGTTCTGATCACCGATCACCCCGCGCAGCCGGATGACGCGCCGGAAGAACTCCAGGCATTCGTCGTCGCTGGCGAAGGGGCTGTTGCCGACGAGCACCAGCTTCCGGCCGACCGTGCTGACCAACCAGTGATCGGCGGACAGGCAGGTGATGTTCTCCAGGTCGGCACCATAGACCAGCATGGAGACGGGGTACAGGTGTGAGGCCACGATGGCCGCATTTCGCTGCACCGTCTCACGGTAGGCGGGGTTCGTCGCCAGCTCCGAGGCCGCAGCCACGGGAAGACCCACAAGATGGGGGGCTTCAATGCCGCGCCGCACCACGGCGGCGACGTCCGTTCGAAGCCGCTCCTCGTGGGCGACGGAGGCGGGCTCGCTGCCGCGCATCTGAACCACCCGGTTGGCAATGAGTTGGGCGAGCTCCCGATCCTCAGCAGGTATGGCGGGCCAGGGGCACGTCTGAACGGCCGCATGCCAGGCGGAAGAGGGGCTGGATGGCGTCCACGCCGGACTGGTCACAATGCCAGCGCGCGCTCGGCGCCAGTGAGGGTGATCGGCGTCCCGCCATCGCCCATTCGGGTTGCCGCCTTCTCGTCCCACTGCCATCCATCACGCACCGGCAACTCAGGAACCTCCCGCTGGATGCTTTCGGCCACGTGCCGCCCAAGCGCACGGCTGCGCTGGCGGCACAGGATTATCTCCCCATGGGGTGGCCGGGCCGCCCGCAACACATTGATGCTTCTGGCCACCAGTGCGGGATCATCCCGGATGACGATGAAGCCCCTGGAGAACGTGGTGCAGATCGCCTCGGCCGCAGCCCGGGGAGACCTCAGGCCAGGATGGGCGAGTGGGTGCCCGAGGTCCGCGATGATGACGTCATCGACGAGACCCCCCAGGGCTGGGGCGAGCTGGCGGAGGGAGTCGGCCATGGGGAGGCCATAGCTGGTCCGCATGCCGGGGACCACGCGCAGCAATGGTCGCCGGGGAACGGCAGTTGCCTGTTCCTCCAGGTCCCCGGCGCGCGTCGCCCTGTCGCCGAAGCAGTTGCCGAGGCTGCGATCATCGATCTCCAGGAAGAGCAGGTCCGCAATGGTCCCCCCCTCCATGTCGCAATCGATGAGCATCACCCGCCGCCGCTCGGCCATCGTCCAGGCCAGGGAGGTGGCCCAGTAGGTGGAGGATTGCCCGGCCCGTGTCGTGTACACAGCGATCCGGAGCGTCACGGCGCGATCCCGCCAACCTGCGCACAGGCGGGCCCACAGAGCAGCCGGAGGGCCTGGTCGGTGGTGATCGACCGGGCGGACGGGGCCGATCCCCCCGAGGCCCGTATGGCGTGAAAGGGCGTGGCGGATCCAGAGACGGCCACCCATGCCGCCTCATCGCGGGCCGGGACGAGAAGAGTAAGGGGCGACCCTCCGGACGTAGCCCTGAGCCGTTGCCCAATCAGGACGCTGCTGCCGTTGATGGTCGCGTACAGGTCAATGCTGTCTCCGGCGGTGATGGGAGGGCTGCCGGTGACCGTCAGGGCGATCTCCACCTGCTCCTCCAGCGGAACCAGGTCGTCGGTGCGAACGATGTCACCGGCATGCAGGGTGGTGGCGAAGCGGGCTCGGAGCTCGGATGGAGGCCGCCGCTCGTGGGCAAACTCATTGTCCTCAGCCCGTATGGCGAGTGGTTGAACGCTGTCATCCCCGTACAGAGCGCCGCCGGCGACGTTGCCCCGCACCACATAGACGGTGACCGTCCGGGTGGCATTCACCCTCTCCACGTACACGATGACAGCGAGGACGCCAAGCATGGCTGCACTCAGGAATACCGCCGCCAGTTGCCTCCGCCTGTTCATGACGCCCTCGCCGCCCGAGGCCTAGGCGTGGCAACCACCTCCCTGCTGCTCACGTCCTGAGCGCCACCGGCAGGAGCAGCCTAGCCAAATTGGATGGCCTATTGCCCCGACCTCACTCGATGGCCCGATCGGGGGTGCGTCGCCGGACTGCGGTCGTGGCCGCGAGCTGATCCTGCCCGCCTCCTGACCCCACCGGGGATGTGACCCTCACCGCGGCTCCACCCTCCGGCTCACGCACGGTGATTCGCTGCGCCACCTGCCAGACGCCGTCTTGGGTCGTCGAGCCCCGACGGGACACCGGGGGGAGGTCGAGCCTGGTGTCGACCTCGACCACCGCGGTGGGCTGCATGGTGAGCGTCGCCACGCCGGTTGGTGCCTCGGCCATGGGCTCCTCAACGCCCGGCCCAGCAGGCGTACGGCCCGGCGCCCATGGCGTGGGGGAATCGCCCGTGGGCGCGACCGGCCCATCATCGCCGGCCACATTCGTCGGCCTGGATATGTCGGGCCCGTGTGAGCCGAGGTCCGGGGTAACGGGCCGCGGCCCGTCCGGCGCGGACCCAGCGGGCGTGGGCCCATCCGGAGCGGATACGCCCGGTACGGGTCCGTCGGGTAGGGAGGCAGCGGGCGCGGGCCCGTCGGGAGCGGATACGCCCGGTGCGGGTCCATCGGGTGGGAACCCGCCGGGCCCGCGACGCCTGCCGCGCGTCGGCGGCGTGGGATGGGGGATCCGCCCCCCGCGATGGGTACGGGAGTGGATGAGGTCGATACCTCTGCGGATCCCCCAGGCGATGTGGCCACGCTCCTTGATCACTACCAGCGCCGCCACGAGCACAGCTCCCGCTGGGCCCGAGAGCGCCAGGACTCCCAGCACCACCCTGCCGACAGCCCGCCGAGCGGTCCAGCCGCCCTGCGGTGTGATCACGAAGATCACCTCCTTCTCCAGCGCCCGGGCCGCTCTGATCAAGAGGCTTTCGCCCCCTGCGTTTGCCGGTGGACGGGGGCCACCCGAGCGGGGCCGGGCGGTGGATCCACCGCGAGGGGTGGCGACATGCGATGGGACTCGGGTCGAACTGACGTCGCGGCGTGTGGAACTCATGGGATTGAGCCTGGCGGTCGCCGCCGGACGCCGAAGGGACAATGCGAGTCGATCAGCCACGCATGTTTGGCAGACTAGCGGACAGGGTAACCGAGAGGGCTGGGTCCCGAGGGCGGAGAGTGGACGCGCCCGGGTGACGTGTTCGGAGAGAGTACATGGTGGCTACGCGGAGCAAGGCTGGTGGGGGCGGTGTGACGACGGCGCCGACCGATCCGCTGGTTCTCGCCGCCGAAGGACTCATTGTCAAGGGCAAGGACCAAGGCGAGCTCTCCCCCGACGACATTCTGCGGGCCTTCCCCGACATAGACGCCGATCCAGACGTTTTGGAGAGGATCTTCACGGTCTTCCGTCAGATGGGGATCACGGTCAGTGACGGCGAGAAGGACTTCGAGGCTGAGGACGCCGACGACGACAAGGTGACCCTCGCGGAATTGGGAACGGCCTCGGCCCTCGACGATCCGGTGCGGATGTACCTTCGCGAGATTGGAGAGGTCGCCTTGCTCACCAAGGAGCAGGAGGTTCTCTACGCCGAGCGCATAGAGCGCGGCGACGAGGAGGCAAAGAATCTCCTGGCCGAGGCCAACCTGAGGCTGGTCGTCTCCATCGCCAAGAAGTATTTCGGGCGCGGAATGCCATTCCTGGACCTCATCCAGGAGGGCAATCTCGGCCTCATGCGGGCGGTCGACAAGTTCGACTATCACCGCGGATACAAGTTCTCAACCTACGCCACCTGGTGGATACGCCAGGCGATCACACGAGCCATCGCCGACCAGGCACGCACGATCCGCATCCCGGTTCACATGGTGGAGATGGTCAACAAGCTGGTCCGGGT
>JBHELP010000006.1:0-8172 GCA_046263035.1 Candidatus Dormibacteria bacterium
CCCGTACACCGTGTCGGTGGGGATGGCGATGACGCCCCCGCCGGCCACGATCGCCGCGGCATCCGCCGGTGTGCCGGCCCCCGTCAAGAGGTTGGGGTCGGCCCCGGTGTCTCCGCCTCCGCAGCGCCGTCGAGGCCCGGCCTCAGATCCAGACCGAGTTGATGTGCAAGTACCTGGCGCACCTGCCGGCGCACCAGGGGGTCGGTCAGGTAGTCACCGGTCTCGGGGCGCAGTGACCGTGGCGTGAGACGCTCCCTGGCCACGGTCCGAGGCTGGGAACCGATGATCACGGAGGGCCGGGTGAGCCGCCCGGTGGTGCTCGGGACGGGTATGTCCCCGGGCCACCTGGCGGTCTGTCGAGATGCTGTGATCGGCAGAACGGTGAAAAGACCATACCGGTGCAGCGGTTCGAAGGAGACCACCAACGCCGGACGCCGACCGGCCTGCTCATGGCCGCGGACCGGATCCAGATTGACCTCCACCGTAGCCCACCGGAACCGGGGCATCAATCAGGCCAGCTCGCGCGATCGAGGGGGCTGAACTCAGCCTCGAGCTCGGCGCGCTCCGCGATCGCCTCCGGGTCCTCGGCGGCGGCGGCGAAGAGCCGGCTCTCTCTCTCGTAACGGAGTCGCATGAGCAGGTCGCCGATGGCCATACGGACGAACGCATCCTGGCTCTGAGCCACACCATGGGTCTCGACCGCCTCGCGGACCTCCACGACCATCGGCTCCGGAAGGTTATACGTCCTTTTCATGGACGTATCGTAGCGTCCATGAAACGGCCCCGTGAGACGTATACGATGTCAAGTGGCGCGGCTGTGAACCACCCGCGTGCGACCGGTGAGGTCGGCGGCGGTTGCCGTCTCACCGCGGGGAATGATGCTTCTCATCATCGCGGCCACGGCGTCGGCGCGGCGGGGATCGACCTCGACGGCCACCAGACCGCCCGGCCTCAGGACCCGTTCCGCCGTTTCCAGCACGGCAGCGTAGGCGATCAGGCCATCGGGTCCCCCGTCCAGGGCCAGCTGCGGTTCGTGGTCACGGACGTCGACTGCCAGCTCCGCCAGCTCCCCAGTGGCCACATAGGGCGGGTTGCTGACCACCACGTCGAACCTCGCGCCCCCCTCGGCGAGGGCGTCTCCCCAGCTGCCCTCGACAAGGACGTCCCGATCGGCGACGCCGAGACTGTGGGCGTTCACCGCGGCCACCTCGAGGGCCTGTGCGGAGACGTCGGTGGCCAGCACGCGGGCACCGGGCAGCTCGGCGGCCAGGGTGCAGGCGATGCACCCACTTCCCGTGCCCAGATCAGCGATGCGCGGCCCCTCTCCCCTCTCGGCCCCCGCGGCACGGGCCCAGCCGAGCACCACCTCCACCAGCGCCTCGGTGTCAGGGCGCGGGATCAGCACCGCCGGCGAGACCACGAAGGACCGGCCGTAGAAGTCCCGGCGGCCGAGCAGATGGGCGACGGGCTCGCCGCCGCCGCGCCTCCTGACCAGGGTCCGGATGGCCGTCAGGTCGGGGTCGGCCAGGGGACGGTCGTGCTGGAGGTAGAGGTCGATGCGGCCGATGCCCAGCGCGTGCGACGCGAGCAGCTCGGCATCGAGACGCGGTGTGCCGCTCCCGTGCTCGTCGAGATAGGTGGTGCTGAGCCGCACCACCTCGAGCACCGTCCTCACCCGACCTGGCCGTTCTCGCCGTCCCCTTCCAGCAGGCGGCGTGCCTGCTCCTCGCGGGCGAGCGGCTCGACCAGGATGTCGAGGTCGCCCTCCATGAGCCGGGGCAATTGGTGGATGCTGAGATCGCGGCTGCGATGGTCGGTCACCCGCGACTGCGGAAAGTTGTACGTCCGCACCTTCTCACTGCGGTCGCCACTGCCCACCATCGATTGACGCGTCTTCTTGAGCTCCGCCAGCCGCTCAGCCTCGGCGCGGTCGTAAAGGCGCGCCCGCAACACCCGCAGGGCCTTGGCCTTGTTCTTGTGCTGCGATTTCTCGTCCTGGCAGGTGACCACGAGCCCGGTCGGCAGATGAGTGATGCGGACCGCGGAATCGGTGGTGTTGACGCTCTGGCCGCCGGGTCCGGTGCTGCGAAAGACGTCCACCTTGATCTCGTTCTCGTCCACGGTGACGTCCACGTCGTCGGCCTCGGGGAGGACCACGACGCTTGCCGCAGAGGTGTGCACCCGTCCCTGGGACTCCGTCTCGGGGACGCGCTGGACGCGGTGAACCCCCGATTCGAACTTCAACCTCGAGTAGGCGCCCCGGCCGTGGATCTCGAAGACCACCTCCTTGAAGCCGTGGGTCCCCGACTCGCTCTTGTCCAGCACCTCCAGCGGCCAGCGGCGCCGCTCCGCGTAGCGGGCGTACATCCGGAAGAGATCCGCGGCGAATATCGCCGCCTCGTCTCCGCCGGTTCCCGCCCTGATCTCGACGACGACATCGCGCTCGTCCTTGGGATCGGTGGGGATGAGCAGCAGCCGCAGCTCGGCCTCGGCCCGGTCGCGGGCCGCCTGCTGATCGTCGATCTCCTGCTCCGCCAGGACGACCAGCTCGGGGTCCGCCTCCGATCGGGCCATGTCCTGGGCCTCGCCCAGGGCCCGACGGGCGGCCCTCCAGCGCCGGCCGGCCTCGGCGACATCACGCAATCGCGCATGCTCCTGGGACAGCCGCTGGACGCGCTCCCTGTCCTGGTACGCCTCGGGGTCCTCGAGAAGAGTTGCCAACTCCGCGAAGCGCCGCTCCACCGCATCGAGACGGCCGTCGAGGCCGGTCATGTCCATGGTCACAGCAGCCTAGACGGTGGGATCGTGCGGCTCGGCGACAGAGTCCTCCCCCGCCCGGGCGGCGTCCAGGGCGGCGATGGCCACCTCCATCTGGGCATCGTCCGGCTCCCGGGTGCTCAACCGCTGGGTGGCCAGTATGGGCACCAGGGCCAGCCGGCCCAGGGTGCTGTGGCGAACGCGGGCCAGGCCCCTGATCATCTCGTACGAGATCCCCGCGACGATGGGCACGAGCAGCACCTGGACGACCAGGCGCAGGGGCACGAAGAGACCGGCCAGCGGCGTGAAGACGAGGATGCTCACAAAGGCGACGACGATGAGGAACCCGGTGCCGCAACGCGGGTGCAGGCGGCTCGAGCGACGCACCCCCGCCACGTCCACGGTGGCGCCGGACTCCAGACAGTTGATCGCCTTGTGCTCAGCGCCGTGATACTCAAAGATCCGGCTCACCGCCCCGAGGCGCCCGATGACCAGCAGGTACAGCAGGAGGATCGCGGCGCGGGCGACGCCCTCGATGAGGATCGCCGCCGTCGACTGGGAGCCGCTGCGGTGAAGGACGCGGGCGATCAGCGCGGGTAGCCCGATGAAGAGGGTCAGCCCGAACACCACCGAGGTGGCGATGGTGGCGCGCATCGCCCGTGGACTAAGCTCGACCTCCTCGCCGAGCTGGACGTTGGCCGACCAGCGCAGCGCGCGCATGCCCAGGCTCAGCATCTCGTAGAGCCCGGCCACTCCGCGGAGGAAGGGCCTGGCCCACATCCTGCTGGTGTAGACACGGGAGTTGAGGACCTCATGGCAGACGATGATGGAGCCGTCGGGCCGGCGGGCCGCCACCGCGTAGTGGCTGCGGCCGCGCATGAGCACGCCCTCGATCACGGCCTGGCCGCCGTAGAAGAACATCTGGGGGGGCGCGGCGGCGGCGCTGACGGCCGCGGTGAGGAGGATGTCGCGGGCGCTGAGCCCGCGCCGAGGGGTGGGCACGGCCGGCCGCCTAGCCCTTGGCGGCCTGCTCCGCTCGCTCCTGCCGGCGCCGGAAGCGCTCGACCTGGCCGCCGGTGTCGATGATGCGCTGCGTCCCGGTGTAGAAGGGATGGCACACGGAGCACACCTCGGTCTTCAACTCCTTGACGGTCGACCCGGTCTTGATCTCGTTGCCACACAGGCAGCGAACGACCGCGTCCGGGTACCAGGTGGGATGAATGTCTGCTTTCATTGATCTCAGCATACACCGGCCCAAGCGCAGCTCGACCTCAGCATCACCGGGCCGTCATCCGGCTCAGCCCGGCGCGGGACCTCCGGCACGCGCCCTCTCCACCGCCCCGAGCGCGGTCCGCAGAGTCTCGATCCAGTCCCCCTGGTGCTCGGCAACGAGGCGCACGCACCAGCCCAGGGCATCACTCCGGCTTCGCGCCACGCCGGCCTCAACGAGGGTGTCGAGGACCTGCCTCTCGGTGAGTCGCAGCCTGGTCATGACGGGAACGCCCAGGGTGGTGAAGTGCTCGCGGACCCCGCCGCATTCCACCCCCCAGGAGACCTTCCGGCCAAAGAGACGCTCGGCATCCTGAGCCACTCTGATTCGGCGCTCCTTGGTCTCCTGCCGGAACCTGGCGATACGAGCCCGCCGGGCTGCTTCACGGGCAGCGTCGGTGGTCTCCGCCGGCAGCTCGACATCATCAATCCGGCCGACCACCAGCACCTCGTCGTCGTCGGTGGTGATCTCGGGAGGACCGCTGTAGAGCCCCTCGGGGAGCCGGCCGGCAAACCACCCGGCTAGTTCAGAAGGAGAGGCGGAGGGAGGGGAGGTGCGTGTGTGTTTCATAAATTACATGATTACACGACGATAGTTGCCCTGTCAAGAGGCTCGGCCGCAGGGGGGCCCGCCGCTGCTCCATCCGTCGTGTGTTCAGGAGGTACGGCGCGGCGTCGCTCCGGTTTGTCCGTGAGGCGCGGGAATCCGTCACTCGTCCCAGGTGAACACGCCTCGCGAGCAGGTGCTCAGCCGTCGGACGATGGAGGATCGTCGGACACCACCGTCAGGGCCTTCTGGATATGTCTGCCCACCACCTCCAGGGGTGGGTCCAGCCCCAACTTGGAACGCTGGCACGCGGCACGCATGAAGTCACGAAAGAGCGGATGAGGCCGCCCCGGTCGCGACCGGAACTCGGGGTGGAATTGGCAGCCGACAAAGAAGGGGTGGTCCCGCAGCTCGACGATCTCCACCAACCGGCCCGTCGGCGACGTGCCACTGAAGACCATTCCCATGGCGGCCAGCTCGGTGCGATAGCGGTTGTTGAACTCATAGCGGTGCCGGTGGCGTTCATACACCAGCGTTTCCCCGTAGGCTTCCGCCGCCCGCGTACCCGGCGCGATCTTGCACGGGTAGCTGCCCAGGCGCATGGTGCCGCCCTTGTCGTCGGTCTCCCGCTGCTCCGGCAGAAGATCGATGACCGGATGGGTGGTAAGCGCGTTGAACTCGGTCGAGTTGGCATCGGGCGCTCCCAGCATCTCGCGGGCGAAATCCACGACCGCACATTGCATGCCGAGACAGAGCCCGAAGTAGGGGACGTCGTGCCGGCGCGCGTGCCGGGCGGCCAGGATCTTGCCCTCTATGCCGCGATGCCCGAAGCCGCCGGGGATGACCACGCCGTCGGCGCCGTCCAGCACGCCGGGATCCGCATCGAGCCTCTCGGAATCGATCCAGGTCAGCGTCAACTCGGCGCCGCACTGCAGCGCGGCATGGCGCAGCGATTCAGTGACACTCAGATAGGCGTCGGGCATCTCCACGTACTTCCCGACCAGGGCGATCCGCACCGCCGGTTTGGGAGCGGCGATCCGATCGACGAGATCACGCCAGTCGGACAGCTCGGGTGGCGAGGCGGGAAGCTGCAGATTGCCGACGATGAAGTCACCCAGGCCGGCCTCCTCGAGCATCAGGGGCACCTGGTAGATTGAGCGGGCGTCGGGAAGGCCGATCACGGCACGTCGCTCGACGTCGCCGAAGAGACCGATCTTGTCCTTCAACGCCTCGCTGATGGGCTTCTCGCTGCGCGCGATGATGACGTCCGGCTGGATGCCGATGCTGCGCAGTGTGTTGACGCTGTGCTGCGTGGGTTTGCTCTTGTGCTCCTCGCTCGGCGATATGAATGGAACAAACGTGAGGTGCACATAGCAGACGTTGCCCCGCCCGATGTCGTTCTTGAGCTGGCGGATGGCCTCGAGGAAGGGCAGCGACTCGATGTCACCGGCTGTCCCGCCCACCTCCACGATGACGACGTCAGGCTCGGGCAGCTCATTTTCGGCGACGCGCATGATCCGCTGCTTGATCTCATTGGTGATGTGCGGAATCACCTGGACAGTGCCACCGAGGTAATCCCCCCGTCGCTCCTTGGCGATGACGCGCGAATAGATCTTGCCGGTGGTGACGTTGCTCGCCTCGCTCAGCGCAATATCAACGAAACGCTCGTAGTGGCCGAGGTCGAGGTCGGTCTCCGCCCCGTCATCGGTGTCGAACACCTCGCCGTGCTGATAGGGCGACATCGTGCCTGGATCAACATTGAGATACTGATCCAGCTTCTGCATCCCCACATGCAGTCCGCGAGCCTTGAGGATGGTTCCGATCGAGGCGGCGGTGATTCCCTTACCGAGGGAGGAGACGACGCCGCCCGTCACGAAAACGAAGCTCGCCATGCTCAACACTCCCTATTGGTTTTTCCAATGTTAGCATGCTGCGGCGCGACCATCCCGACCACCAGCTCCTCGGCGCGACGATCAGCGCCCGCGGGGTGCTCCGAGGCCTAGGAGCTCCTCGACTCGAGGATCACCACCCGCGTGTCCTCCGATGCAACGGAGCTGGACGACAGGCTCACCTTGGCCTGTGCCACCGTGCTCTCGGCCACACCCATCTCGCGGGCGAAGACAGCCACCGTGGCACTCTCCTCGGAACGGACGCGCCCAGCGGCCGGCTCCAGTGGTACCACCACCGCCGGTGCGATGGCGTTGACGAGCTTGGTGGCCGCGCTGGCGCCCAGAGCATCCCCCCCTCCCACGGGAAGCAGGAGAAGGTCCACCTTGCCCAGCGAGTCGATCTCGTCCTCCGTGAGAACCCGCTCAAGCGCGCCGAGCGCGACCACACGGACCTCGTCAAGCTCTATCTGCATGATGGTCGCGATGGGACTGGAGGGGATGCCCCGTACGCGGACGCCCCGCACCTCGTACTCACCGGGGCCGCTGACCTCCTGAGGACTCCCATCGCCGTGCGGTCGCAGCAGCTCAGGCCGCGTCGCGCCCTCGGTGCGCACGATCAGTTCCGGAGAGGCCTTGCCCAGGGTGCGGAGGGCGGAGTCGTGAGGATCGACGACCACCTGCACCTCGCGACCACGAAGGCGCACACAGGAGCTGCCGTGGAAGGTGACGTCCATGGGCGCGATCATAGCCGAGCCGGAGGAGGCTCTCGTCACGCGGGCAGCAGATCGGCCGGACCGGGCTCACTCACTGCCCACCGTCACGGCCACGTTACGGGTATTGCCCCGCGTGGCCACGGTGAGGATGACCCGCCGGCCCGGGTCCAGGCGCAGCGCCACGGCGTCGAGTGGATGGTCTCCGTCGATGGCCGTCCCGTCTGCGGCAGTCACGATGTCGCCTCGAGCGATGCCCGCCTCGGCCGCCGGGCTCCCCGCCGTCACCGTGCGGATCAAGGCTCCCGCGGGCAGTCCCGCCGCGGCGGCCGTGGCCGGGACCAGGAGCATGGAGTCGACGCCGAGCGAGGGACGGTTGATCGAACCACCCCGGCCGACGCGCTCCACCAGGTCGGCCGCCGCCCGAGCGGAGAGCACCATCAACTCCGAGGTCACGGTGGACGCGCCCGGCTGATGGGTCACCACACCGATGGCGGCACCTCGGTCGTCGAGCAGGGGGGCTCCCTCCTCGCCCGAGCCCCCCGGCGCCGACAGCGTCGCGGAGTCGGCGACGGGTTCGGCGCCGCCCTCCAGCGATCCGCCCGCGGAGCTGACCGTGCCGGGGGCGATGCTGGGGCCCCGCAGGCTGGGCCTGGCGACCACCAGGCCGAAGTCACCGGGCCGTGGTGACCGCGAGGCGAATGGCACGGGGCTGAGGTCTCGGGCGCCCGCAGCACGGAGCACGACCAGCCCGTGACGCCGGTCGGAGCCGGCCACCAGTGCGTCGAAGGCATGACCGTCGGCGGTGGCGACGCGAAGCTGCGTCGCCCCCTCGACCGCCCGCGCCGTGGTCACGATGAGGCCGTCCGGACCCGCGACGAAGCCGTTGGCAAAGCTCACCGTTCCCGAGATGAGATCATCCGCGCTCGGAGGCTGGGTGAAGATGCTCACCACCGACGGCGACCGGTCCGCCGCTATACCGCCGAGGGTGCCGCCGCCG
>JBHELP010000007.1:0-13180 GCA_046263035.1 Candidatus Dormibacteria bacterium
GATCAAGGACCGCGCGGGCCTCCTGGTGGTCGACGGCGCCGGCAATGCTGACCACAAGGTTGTCGGGGCGGTAATGGCGTCGCAAGTGCGCCAGGCACTGCTCTCGCTCGAACGACCTCACCGTCTCCTCGCGTCCGGCGATGTCCCAACCCAGAGGATGTCCCGGCCACATCACCTCGTCGAAGACGGTGTGCACGTGATCCTGAGGGTTGTCCTCCGCCATGCGGAGCTCCTCGATCACCACCAGACGTTCCTTCACCAGCTCGGCGTCATCCACCAGAGGGTGCAGCAGCATGTCGCTGAGGACATCGAGGGCAAGGGAGAGCCTCTCCCGAGGCACCCTCGTCCAGAACACCGTGCACTCACGATCGGTATCGGCGTTGAGGACGCCGCCCACCCCCTCGATCTCCTCGCTGACCGCCTTGGCCGACGGGTATCGCCGTCCTCCCTTGAACACCATGTGCTCGATGAAGTGCGCCAACCCGGAGTTGGATTCATCCTCCGACCGGGAGCCGATACCGAACATGAATGCCACGGCGACGGAGGCCCGCTCGGACATCGGCGCCGTTATCAGCGTGGTCCCACTCTCGAGGGTAGCGATGCGGAATCCGGTGTCAACGCCCAGCACAGCCCCGAGCTTAACGGGACATCCGTCGCCTTGGTGGCCTCAGTCGGCGCCCGCGGGCTCGGAGGGGCTGATCACCACTCGTCGACCCGGCTCCCTGCCTACGCTCTCGGTCCGGACACCAGGATCTCCCTGGAGAATGAGGTGAACGACCCGCCTCTCATACCCGTGCATCGGATCCAGAATATGCCGTTGACCGGTCCGCTTGACGCGATCCGCCATGCGCACGGCCAGGTCGCGGACCTGATCCTCTCGCCGGGCGCGATATCGTTCCACGTCGATGATGACGCGCCGGTCGCGGCGCTGATCGTCGCCCATCATCAGGTTGAGCACCGTCTGAATGGCTCTCAGGGTTTCCCCCCGCCAGCCGATCAGCAGGCCGAGGTCGTCCCCGGTGACGTCGAGGATAGGTGAGGGGGTGTTGATGCCCTCGGCGGATGCCGGCTGCGGTCGCTGAGCCACGCGAGCCTCAACCCCCATGCGGGTCAGCAATTCCTCCAGCAGCCCCTGGGCCCGGGCGGTGTGGTCGCCGTCGGCCACCGTCACCGCCGCTTCCGGCGCCGGCTGTTGGGCCGCTGGTTCGGCCGCCCCGGTCGCGCCGCCGGGCGCGGCCGCGGTCCGGGGACGGTCTTCCCCTGCTTGGGCGCGTCGACACCCGTGGGCCCCGCTGTCTTGCGCCGCGGCCTGCCGTTGCTGCTCTCCACGACCGCCGCCCGTGCGGGGGATGCGATCGGCGCTCCCCGCGGGAAGGACATCGGCGTGGTGCGGTCGCCGCCGGGAAGCCAGGAGGGCACCCGCACCGACCCCCAGCCGCGAACGTAGTACTGCTGGGCAATCATGAAAGCGCTCTGGGTCAGCCAGTACAGGGTAATCCCCTGATAGAAGGTGTAACTGAACAGCCCCACCATGGCCGGACCCACGTACACGAAGATCTTGGAGATGTCGGCCTGCTTGCGCTCGGCATCCGACATGTCGCCATGCACGGGTGGCGTCATCATTCGCGCCTGCAGATAGGTGGCGCCCATGGCGAGCGCCGGAATGATGAGAAGGTGGGGATGGGTGACCAGGCCTCCCGCGCCCGAATGCTCACAGCAGGCCTCCTTGAGCGTCCTGCTGACGTCCCCCACCCAGAGGAAGCCCCGATCGCTGGAGAGGTGATTGGTGGCCAGCCGGATACCGTTGTAGAGCGCGAAGAGGACTGGCAGCTGAACCAGCGCCGGCAGGCAGCCGAGACAGCTGCTGAAGGGGCTGATGCCGTGCTCCTTGTAGAGCTTCTGCATCTCCTGGCTGAGCTTTTGCGGCTCCTTCCGGTACTTCTGTCGAAGCTGCTTGAGCTGGGGCGCGACGATCCTCTGCTCGGCCTGAGTGCGAGCCATCGCCCGGAGTTGCCAACCATATATGGGGAAGAGCGCGGTTCGGATAAGAAGGGTGGTGACGATGATGGCCAGGCCGAAGGCGCCCACCGACCGCGTGGGGGCCAGGGCGGCGAAGGCCGACTCCAGATGCACCAGGATCCAGTCGACGGGCTCGCCGATCGTGTCGAAGATATTCGTGAGACCGATCATGCGAGCCCACCCCGACCAATCGCCCCGGCTCGACGGGCTCGCCGCCGTTGCCGCCAGCTGACATAGTCCTCCGGTACCGGATCCCAGCCGTGACCGCCGAAGGGGCGACACCGGCTGAGGCGCCGGACTGCCAGCCACCAGCCGCGGCGGCAACCGAAGCGTTCGACGGAGTCGTACGCGTACCTGGAGCAACTGGGCTCGTAACGGCACATACCGCGGAAAAATGGTGAGAGGACGGCCTGATACATCCGAATCAGGGTGAGGCTCAGCCCCCTCATGACCGCGGCGATCGGCGCCCGCTCACGAGGCCGGGGACCGCCGGCCGCCGCTCGCTGCACCGTCCGCCGAGTGCCCGTGCCGGGGCCCGGGCCTGACCATGAGAGCGGTGACGCACCGGCCTAGATCCGCCTCCAACTCCGCGAACGGCGCCGACGCGGCCGGGGGTAGACCGGTTATGACAACGTCAAGGCCGACCAACTCCCGGAGGCGTGGCCGTAGGGCGGCGCGCAGCCTGCGGCGCAGCCGGTTGCGCATCACGGCGTGGCGTACGTCCCGAATGACAAAGCCGACCCGTGGCACATCGAGCCCATTGGCCGCCACGTGAACCCGCAGGGTGCCCACGGACGCGCGGGTCCGCGCCGCCCGAACCACCGCGAAACGCCGCCGTCCGCCGAGGCGGGTCCTCAGTGCCCGCGAACCGGTGCGGGCGTCAGCCGCTTACGTCCCTTGCGGCGCCGCGCCCGCAGCACGCGCCGGCCTCCAGCAGTGGCCATGCGGGCGCGAAAGCCGTGGGTCTTTCGCGAGTACTTCTTCTTGGGCTGATATGTTCGCTTGATGGAACCTGTCTCCGTATGGAATCCCGTCCCGGGGCACCGGGGCGCCGGAACCCCGACAGCATGGGTGGCCGCAGTATAGCGGAGGCCCCCACACCATCACCTTCACGTTGGTACACTCGGCCGTGCTCTGGGCGGGCCGGTGGTTTCCTCTGCACCTCCCTCTCCACGCCGGTCCTTAGCATGGTTCTCGGCTTATCCACTCTTGTTCACAAGCTGTGCATAAGTGGCACCGGGCCGGGCCGAGCTGGCGGCCGTGTCCGGGTGATGCCGCGCGTCCTTACATGGGGTTGGTCAGGTGACAGTGGGCCCACAGAGCGGCATGCCTCGGGAGCAGATCTGGCTCGCCGCGCAAGAGGAACTCCGGTTCCAACTACCCCGACCGGGCTACGAGACGTGGCTCGCCAACGCGATCCTCCTCGACCGCGAGGGCCCCACATTCACGATCGGCGTGCCCACCCGGCTGGCGCGCGACTGGCTCACGGAGCGCTACGTCCCGCTCATCCGTGAGGTGCTCTCCAGCCTGCTTCAAGAGGACTGCGACGTCCGCGTCGCCGTCGATCCGGCCTCCGCACCGCCCCCGGATGAACCTTTGGCCGCCCCCGACGCTGAGGCCGGTCCCGTCACTCTCGCCGAGCCCCCTGCGGCCGATGGAGCGCTGGAGTCCCGCCTCAACCCCAACTTCACCTTCTCCACCTTTGTGGTGGGCAACAGCAGCAGCTTTGCCCACGCAACCTGCCGTGCCGTGGCGGATGCTCCCGGGCGGGCCTACAACCCGCTCTTCCTCTATGGCGGAGTCGGCCTGGGGAAGACCCATCTGATGCATGCGATCGGACACGCGGTGCGCCAGGGGCGTGCACGGCCACCAAAGGTGGCCTACATCACATCCGAGAAATTCATGAACGAGATGATCGCCTCCATCCAGGAGAATCGGACCCACGACTTCCGGCTGCGATACCGAACCGTCGACGTGCTTCTCATCGACGACATCCAGTTTCTCGCCGGCAAGGATCGCACCCAGGAAGAGTTTTTCCACACCTTCAATGCCCTCCATGAGATTCAGAAGCAGATCGTCATAAGCAGCGACCGTCTTCCCAAGGAGATCCCCACTCTGGAGGACCGGCTGCGCAGCCGCTTCGAGGGGGGGCTCACGGTCGACATCCAGCCGCCGGATTTCGAGACCCGCCTGGCCATCCTCAACTCCAAGCTCGGTGAGGACAGCCGCCTTGTCCATGACGAGGTCTGCTCGTTCATAGCCCACAAGATCCAGCGCAACATCCGTGAGTTGGAAGGTGCCCTCATCCGCGTGCTGGCCCACGCCATGATCCATGGCCAGGTCGTCGACCTGGAGACGGCTCACCGCATTCTTCGCGACATCATTCCGGTTGCCGACAGCCAGCCGCCGAGCATCTCGTCCATACAGGCGGTGGTGGCCGACTACTATGGCATAACCCTTGACGAGATGAAGGGTAAACGCCGCGACAAGCACATCGTCTTTCCCCGCCAGGTGGCCATGTTCATCATTCGCGGTGAGACCGAGTCCTCCCTTCCGGTGATCGGTGCCTCCTTCGGAGGCCGGGACCACACGACCGCGCTGCATGCCATCGAGAAGATAGCGGAGCTCAATCGGGAGGATCTCCGCCTCCAGGCCGATCTCCGTGAGATTGGCAGGCGCCTCCATGCCCGTTGACCGGCCCCATCCGGGAGACTCCTGTGGAGAACAGCGTTATGGCCTGTGGCTCCGTCGCCCATGCCCATTCCGCTGTGCGCGCAGAGTGCACAAGCACGGCATCTCTCAACAGGACCGGCGCCCCAACAGCAGCGCATGCGAATAGGAGGTATAGGGTTATCCACGCTTTCCCCGGCACTACTACTTCTCTCTATTTCTTTAAATTCCCCTTCTCCACGGCCATTGCCCTGGTGATAAGCCCAGCATGCCCTCACGTGGCCTCATGAGATGCACCCTCTCTCCGACAGCCTTCGCCGCCGCTCTGACCCTGGTCTCGCGGGCTGTGTCACCGAGGTCGACACTCCCCGTCCTCGGCAACGTCCTTCTCGAGACCTCTGACAAGGGCCTGCGGGTCACGGGCACCAACCTGGACCTCACCATCGCTGCCACCGTGCCGGCGACCATCGCCGAGGAAGGCCGCACGACCGTGCCCTCTCGGCTGCTCACCGAGTACATCGGTTCACTGGGAGATGCACCGTGCACCCTAGAGCTGGATCCAGCCAACCAGGTGACGAGAATCAGCTGCGGGCCGCAGAGGACGAACCTCCATGGCATTGACCCCGTGGAGTTCCCACCGCTGCCCGTAAGAGAGGGGGAGGGGGCCACCCAGCTGAGGTCGGAGGAACTCCAGAAGGCCATCGCGCAGACTGCCATGGCCGCCAGCGGGGATGAGGCGTCGCCGGTGCTGACCGGGCTGCTTCTGCTCGTGGACGGTCCGCGGCTGACCATGGTTGCCACGGACAGGCATCGTCTGGCGGTCAAGAAGCTCGAGCTGGAGAGCCCCGCCGGTACGGGCGACGGCGGACCGGTGATCGTCCCCGCGCGGCACATGAACGAGGTGGCCCGGGCCATCACCGCGGCACGGCCCTCGGTCTTCATGTCGGTCTCGCACGGTCGTAATCAGGCATTCTTCACCGTGGGCGATGTGGAGATCTCGACGCGCCTGATCGAGGGCACCTACCCAAACTACGCCCAGGTCATACCCAACGAGACCACGACCACGGTCACCGCTGCGACGCAGGACCTCCTTCGGCTCGCACGGACGGCATCCGTGCTCGCCCGTGATGCGGGCAACCCGGTGCGGCTGGCGGTCGGCGATAACGAGCTGACACTTCTTGCCCAGACCGCGGAGGTGGGCGATCATCAGGCTCCCCTTGAGGCCAGGGTGATCGGTGATGGACTCCAGATAGCCTTCAATGCCCGCTATCTCATCGAGGCACTGTCGGTCATCGATGGGGATGATGTGGAGCTGAGCTTCACCGGACCGCTGCAGCCAGGGATCATCCGGGCTGCGGGCCACGATGATTACCTCTGTGTGATCATGCCGGTCCGTGTTCCCTAGCTTGGACGCAACTCCGAGCTCGCCGGCGCGGCCGCCGGCGCTCCGGGCCGGGCGGTGCGCGGAGTGGCCGGAGAGCGGGGGAGCAGGAATACCAGGAAGAATGTGAGTACGAACAGTGCGATCTCGTAGAGGATGGCCCCCTGAAAGGCATGGCTGAAGTTGTCCCCCCGAGCTTTGGTGGCCGCAAGCCGGGTGATGCAGGGAACGGCCGGGGGGCCCTGTGGGGCCGGATCGCAGCGGACCGCCGGAGTGGCGGCGGGACAACCATGCGGAGTGGCCGTCGGATCCGAGGCTGCAGAGCGCTCGCGGAAACAGCGGGTGAAGCTGGCCATCGCCGAGTCAACGAGATGGGGCTCGACCCTGGCGGCAGCGAGGCGCTGACGTAGTTCCACGGACAGCTCCCCCGAGGAGGTGTCCGCATGCCCGGCGAGCGCCCCGAAGAAGATGATCCCGATGATGGCGACCCCGAGTGCTCCCCCGATCTGTTGCATGGTGGTCAGCACCCCCGATGCGGAGCCCGCCTTTGACCGATCGATACCGGCGAGGATTATGGTGATCAAGGGAGCGACGATGAGCCCCAGGCCCACACCTGTTACCAGCAGGGAGGGGATGAGCTGATAGCCTCGAAGCCCCGTACCCTCCGCCCGGACGACGGCCAGCGAGGCGAGGAGGCCGATGACGAGGGCGACGGCCCCGAACTGGAGGATGCGTTTGCCCACGCGAGGAGCGAGGCGGATCGAGACCCCGGAGGCGAGCCCCGACCCCAGCGCGAAGGGCAGCGTGGCGAGTCCCGCCTGGAGAGCGGTGAAATCGAGACCGATCTGGAGGAAGAGCGAAAAGGTCAGGAAGAAGGCCGGTATGCCGGCGAAGAAGACGAAGGCCAGCAGCGAACCGACAACAAAGGGCCGGTCTCGGAACAGGGCGAGATCGAGCAAAGGGCTGCCCTGGCCCGCCGAACGCCGCCGCTCGTACAGCGTGAAGACGACCAGGACGAGGGCAGCGGCCATGAGTGAGAGGTACACCCAGCGCGGCCAGCCGAGATCACGCCCCTCGACAAGGGGATAGGCCAGGAGGAACAGGCCGGTGCTGGCCAGGGCGACGCCCGGCAGGTCCAATCTCGGGGCGGCTGGAGAGCGCGACTCCCGCAGAAATACTGCTGCGGCGACGATGGCGCCTATCCCGATGGGCACGTTGACGAGGAAGATGGGGCGCCACCCGAGGGAGAGGACGTCCGCTTCGATGAGCAGGCCGCCGAGCAGGGGGCCTGAGATCGTGGCCAGCCCAACCACGCCTCCGAAGACCCCGAAGGCGGCGGCCCGTTGCCGGGGAGGAAAGCTCACCTGGATGACCGAGAGCACCTGCGGATACATGAGGGCGGCCATGAGGCCCTGGAGTACGCGAGCGCCGACGAGAGTCCCGGCGCTGGGGGCGAATCCGCACAGGGCGGAGGCGATTGTGAACCCCGCCACGCCGGTCATGAACATCAGCTTCCGGCCGAACACATCTCCCAGGCGTCCCCCCGTGATGAGACACACGGCATAGGCAAGCTGATAACCGGCGATGACGAACTGAATCTGTGCGAAGGAGGCCGACAGATCGGCCTGAATGCGGGGTATCGCCACGTTGACGATCGAGATGTCGAGCAGGATCATGAACGAGGCCATGAGAACGACGGCCAGGGCGATCCACCGGCGAGGGTCCGCCTCATGCTGGTCGGGGGAGGCCGCCGGCGCGGCAACCGTCATCCGGGGGTCTCCATGGCGGTGAACCGGAGGCGCCGGATGACGGTCTGCCCCAGAGACTCATTGAGCGACATGATCAGCCGCGTCGAGTCGAGCTGGAGTTGGTGAGCCAGGGCCGTGTGCGCCGTGGCCACCACCAGGGTGCCGCGCTTCAACTCGACCGCGTGGCATAGGGGTGCCAGCGAGGAACCGACCATCGCGGCGAAGAGGTCCTGCAACTGGGCCTCCCTCACTCCACGGCGGATGCCCATCTGACGAAGAGCCGGATCCAGCAGGTCGGCCAGATGCTCCATCAGCCGATCTTCCCATCGCCGACGACGCCCGCGCTCACCGTGAACGCCCGGGACGCCGGGAAGGCCCCGGTGGGGAAGGGGGACGCATCTGTGGCGGTGACCACAAGTTGGAGCGAGCCCATCGCTCGGATGGCCGAGAGCAGATGCTCCCGCCGAGCGCGATCCAGCTCACCAAAGACGTCGTCGAGGAGAAGGACGGGAGCACAGCCCGCCGCGGCCCGAAGATGGCCCACCTCCGCCAGCTTGTAGGCCAGGACCATGCTCCGCTGCTGCCCCTGCGAGGCCGTGTGCCGCGCTGGCCGTCCGTCCAGGCATATCTCGACGTCATCACGATGGGGTCCGCTGAGCGTCATACCGCGCGCTCGTTCTTCCGCGGACCGACGACGCAGGGCCTCGTCGATCCGGCTCTCGCCCTCGGCCAGCCCCTCGGCCGGCTCCAGGTACTGGCCGTCGGCGAGGTAGCGAAGGCTGAGGGGATCAAGGCCGCCGCTGATCTCTCGCAGGCTGCGCGCAGCGGCCCCGCTGAGCTCGCGGACCAGGGCCGTGCGGGCCCGCCGGATGCGAGCGCCATGCACGACCATAGCCCGCGTGAATACGGCCAGAGCGCTCTGACCACCGGCACCATCGGCAATGGTGCGAAGGGCAGCATTTCTCTGGACCAGGGCCCGCCGGTACGCGAACAGTTCACCGGCGGTCAGCGGGTCCAGCTGAGCCAGCAGCATGTCGAGCTGCCGCCGGCGGGCATCGGGGCCACCGCTGACGAGCTGAAGATCCTCGGGGGAGAAGAGGACCACGGGACAAATGCCGAGCATGGCCCGGGCGGCCCGCGGCTTGCCGTCGACCGACATGCCCCTGACAGCCCGGCCCCGGGCGTCCAGGTCGAACCGGATGGTCATGACCGTTTCTCCTCCGGGGCGACGCACACGGGCCTCGACGGCGCACTGGTGGGCGCCCCAGCGTATGAGGTCCGCCGCGCCGCCCGGTCGGGGTGAGCGCGTGAGGGCCAGAGTGGCGATGGCCTCCAGGAGATTGGTCTTGCCCTGGGCATTGCTGCCCGTGATGAGGTTGAGGCCGGGCGTCAGGTCCAGGGCGCAGTGCCGGTAGTTCCGGAACTCGTACAGCCGCAGCCGCTCGATCCAGACGGCATTCTCACCCTGGGGCGTGCGCGAACCTCACCACAAGATTGGCGATCTCGGCGGTGGCCTCAGGTCGGGCGGCGCGCCGCACCGCCTCGCGCATGGAGGCGTAGGCGGGGGAGCCGTCGATGGCCAACTCCCTCACGGCATGCACCATATCCTCAACCTTGGGTACGTACTTGCCGGCGCCGGTCTCCTCGACCCAGCCGACGTTGCCCTTCTCCTGACCCGGCAGGTAGGAGCTGAGCAGCATGGGCACGCCGCTGCACAGGGCCTCGGCGATGGTGCCCGGCCCGGCCTTGGTGACGATGAGGTCGGCTGCCCGCAGCCAATCGGGCATGTTGTCCACGAAGCCTCGGACGGCGAGCGGGCGGCCGCGGTGATCGCGGATCTGCGAAAGAGCCCGCATGGCAGCGCGGTTACGTCCGCAGATGACCACCAGCTGTACATCAACATCGGCGGCGGCGAGCGCACGAGCCCTGTCGACAAGCCCGCCTGAACCATCCGCCCCCCCACAGAGGACCACCGTGAATCCGTGGGCGTCGATGTCCAACCTGCGCCGGAGCTGGACGCGGTCCTCCTCGGCCCGGGCCGGTGTGTCGATGAAACCGCCGTCCACCGGGAGCCCGAGTTGAAAGCAGCGCCCGGCGGGGATTCCCGCAGCCAGGCATGCCCGGTGGCCATGGGGGGATGGTGTGACGATGGCGTCGGCTGACGGGCATGCCCACGAGGCATGGACATCAACCAGGTCGGTGATCACGGTGATCAGGGGCACCCTGCGAATGCCGGCGCGTTTCAGCGCTCGACCGGCGACATGGTTGAGCAGGGGGTGAAAGGACACCACGGCGGCCGGCTCCAGGGAGGCCAGCAACCGGCCGATGCCCGGCTCCACGGTGCGCAGCGCCAGCGCCCGTAGCAGGGCCACCGCTCGAGGAGAGTCGGTGGAGTGGTAGAGGGCGCCCCAGAACCAGGGCGCGTGCCGGATGATGGGACCGTAGAGATCCGCAGTACGTCCGATGAGCCACGGAGAAGCCTGCGCAAACGGATCCACGATGTGACAGTTGTAGTCACCCGGGTGGGCCATGCCGAGTTGCCGGGCGACGGCGTTGGCGCTCGCCCGATGGCCGCCTCCCGTGTCGGCGATGAGAAACAGGAGCGGCATGGCAGCCATTGAGGGCTCAGTTTAGCGAGGCGGAGGTGGGCTGGAGACCAATTCGAGACAGCGCCGTGACCTGGCGCCGATGGGCTCCCTGAGGCGTCGCGACGAACACCTCACGTGCCCCCGTCTGATCACGTGCCACGACGGCGATCTCACCGCGCCCGCTGGAGACGGCGATGGTCTGCAGCTGGGCGCCGGGCCCGATGTCCATTACCGAGACATCGCCCGACCCGACCCCGACCTCCACCAGCTGAGCGGTGGGAGAACCCGGATTCCGAAGAGCGAGGATGGTTTCCTCGTCAAGGAAGGCAAGGGGTCGCAGATCGCCTCCGAGGCGTCGGACACCACGACCTCCGGCAAGGTCGATCACCTCCGCCGAGGGACCTCCAGAGTGGGACGCTGGACGGCGGAAGGCCAGGAGACGGCCGCTTGGAGAGACGGCGGGGTCAGATGCCTCTCCCCCCAGGCCGGGGACCGCGTAGCGGGCCCCCAGCCGGGGAGTGGACAGCTCGAGACGCGGCGCGCTGTCCCGGGCGACGGTGGGGATGACCATGGTGTCCCCGTCGGGCATCCACACGGGCCTTCCCGTGGGCGGTGGGCCGGCGGCAAGGACGGCCATCTCACCACCGTCAGGGGCAAGAAAGCGGATCCGCCCCGCCTCCGAATACTCGAGAAGTCGGCCGTCCGGGGACCACACGGGCCCGTCGCCCCCCGGGATGAGGGCGATCAATCGGTTGCCAACGAGGTCCATGACGCGCAGGTTCAGCGGTGCACCCGGTGACGAAAGGTCCGCCTCCACGACTGCCAGGCGACCTCCCTGGGGTGACAGATTCGCGGAAAGATATGCCGTCATTGGCATCCCCGGAGCCACTGGACCGCAGGGGGGACCGGGACAGCGCGGAGCGGTCAGCACGCCCAGGGCTGCCGGGGGGACGGCCGCCTGTGCCGACGACAGGATTGTCATCGTAACCTCCGAGACGGCCTCACCGCTCCTCTGGCTCAGGACCACCGCATGGGACCCGGGGCTCAGTCCGCCGGCGCGGAACCGGCTGACCGCCGTCCGGCCCAGGTGCTGGCCATGCTCGTCGGTCGCGGACCTGGCGACGGTGACCTGGTACCACGTCCCCGGCTCCAGCAGGCGGCCGGGCTGCAGTAGGAAGCGATCGGGGTTGGCCGCGCTGCGCGAGACACGGGTGCCGTCGACAGCAGGCTCGAGCGAGATCGCGGCTGCCGTCGACTCCTCGCGCATAGCGGTCGAGAAGCTCACCGTCATCGCGGCGTCGAGTGGGACCGGCTCGGACCCATCATCGGGATCGACGGCGCGGACGGCCGGGGCCGCCGCCGTCACCATCGACCAGGAGTGGTCCACGGAGTTGACCACACCCTCCGCGTCTTCCACGCCCCCGCTCAGCCTGAAGGTGTACACCGTGTCGGGGGCGAAGATCGCAGCCTCATGATCGATCCGGAAGCCCCGCGACCCGTCGACCGGTCGCACGGCGCAGCCACCACCGGTGCCGGTCATCAGCGCCCGGTCCAGGTCGCAACCGTGAATGGTTGGTTGAACGGACAGGCGCCCACGCAGCGAGGAGAAGGCCACCGGATGGTCGAACATGACGGTGACGGCGGCATCGGCGGCCACCGTGCCGGCCCCTCTGGCGGGATTGAGAGACACAATCTGTGGCGGTGCGGCGAAGCACCCCGCCAGAGGGCAGGCGACCGCCGCCACGGCCATCATCCTCGTGGCGCGCCGCGGTGCGCTCAGAAGGGGCGGCTGAGCGAAGCCTCGAAATCCATGCGCGAAACCTCGGCGGCGCCGCTCTTGACCTCGATTCGCGCCGGCCGCTCCTTGGCCAGCGCCGCCACAAGGTTGGTCTTCGTGTCGAGCTGCCGTGCCGAGGCGGTGTACGCCCCCAGCACGGATCCGCCACGGAGGAGGATGATGCCCGTCTCGCGGCCGCCAGTGACCACCACCGACCCGTCCACCTTCTCCTCTGCCAGGTATTCGAGCAGAGCGTTGAAATCGACGAACCGTCCCAGCAGCCCGGTGAACAGGGGTCGGGCGGTGAGCAGCTGGGCCAGCGCCACGATCGTGTCGGGAGCGAGCTCGATGACGTCGATGAGTCCGGTGCCCTCATCCATGTGCCGGCGGAATTGAAGAAAGGCGACCTCACCATCGGAGATGCCGCCGTTGCTGGACAACGCCTCCAGAAGGTCGCCATCGTGCAGGAGCAGACTTCCGGAGTAGTCCGTGTCGTTGAGGCGCACATAGCCGGTATGGCGATCTGATTTCAGTGTTCGAAGGAGCTTGGGAAAGTCGACGAAGGCGCTCTTGAGCCCCTCGTACTGCTTCTTGCCGGCAGGTAGGGGGTACACCGAGTCCAGTGGCGGGGCGTCGGGCGCGCCGGCGATGGCGCGGGGTCGCTCCACGGGGGCTGGTGAGGGTGTTGCCTGAGGGGTCTCTCGAGATGACGGTGTCTGCACCCCCTGAGGCGCGGGGGCATCATCGCGGTGGCCTGAGACCGGCAGCTCTCGGGCTGCCGGTGTGGCCGCCGGAGACGGCGTTTCCGTTTCGCGCGGGGCCGGGGTCTCTGCCGGCTGAGTGACCGGCCCCACTGGTGTCGGGCGGGACGCGTATATGGGGGTTGAGCCGGCAGGGCGGGGGGTGTACGCCTCAACGGGCGCAGGCGCCTCCTCGCGGCTTGGCTGCGGCGAGGCCGGCTCGGGCGCCCGCGTCTCGGGAGTCCGCGTCTCGGGGG
>JBHELP010000008.1:0-8084 GCA_046263035.1 Candidatus Dormibacteria bacterium
GTGCCAGGCGGCTCATCGGCCGTGGGCTGCAGCGCAGGTCGAGGTGATTCATGACTCGGTGATGTGGCGCCTACTGACGCGGCCGTTCGTGACTGGTCCGCTGGTGACGCGCCACCTGGTGACGCCTCTCCCAGCGGCTGCGACACGTCGGCCGGTGGCTCAGTGTCCGTTGACGGGCCGCTCCCCAACGTGGCGGCTCGTGCCGCGTCCCGTCGCGGAGGATTTGCCAACGGCTGTGCAGCGTCGACGCCGTCTGCCGGCAGGACAAGGGTGTCCGCCACGGGCTCCCTCTGAATGTGGCGCCGATCAGCCCGCCAGGGCAGGGCCTTGCCTGCCTCCCCATTGAGCCAGGGGAGCGTACCCCCCGCCATGGGAGAGAGAGCCCGGGGAGGGGCGGCACGGTTCGGGAGCATCTCGCCGGGCTCCAGCAGCCCCAGTTGTTCCATCAGGGCTCGGGCCGACTGGTCTGACACATGGACAGGCGCCAGGCCGCTGATTCGGTCGACCTCCTCGTGAAGATGCTCGAGACCGGCCGTGCACCGCTGACAGCCGACCAGATGAGCTTCGAGCTCGCCTCGCCTGCCCGCCTCCAGCTCGTTGTCGATGTAGCTGCTGAGGCTGAGCAGACTGCACTTCATATGGCGATCTCGCGATAGACCGTGCCGAACTCTCGCCGGGCCGCCGCGAGCAGCCTTGCCGCGGCCTCAGGGGAGCACTCGAGAGCCTGCGCCATCTCACGGTAGTCCAGCCCTCCGAGGTCTCGAAGCAGGAGCGCGGCGCGGCGGTCCTGGGAGACGAGGCTGAGGGCGCGCTTGACGGTGTTGATACGCCCCGCGGCCCCTCCCTGTACGTCCGCGTTCAGAGAGCGCCGGTTGCGCTTGAAGAAGCGGGCCGGGCCGGTGGGTCTGGGTGGGAAGCGCTGTTCCTGCCTGCAGGCCCGGGTGACCGCACGGTAGAGGGCGGCTCTTCCATCCACGGCCAGCCTCGAGGGGGGATAGCGGCTGGCATGGTAGACACCACCGGCGACAAATTCGAGGGCATCGTCCGGGTCGCCGACGAGATGGGTCGCGTAGGTCAGCAACTCATCGAGGTTCTCGCGGACGAGCCGAGCCAACTCGCTCGCGCTGGGCTGAACCGGTGCTTCAACGTTGATCATGAAATGTGCTGGGACGGGTGCGCGTAGAGCGCACGGTGGTGAGTTGGCGCAAGCGTACACGGTTGTGTAGAAGCGGTCAAGATGACGCAGCGCGATCGTTGCCGGTGGTGGACATGACCGGTCCATCCCGGCGCTAACGTAGCCGGCATGGAAATCGGCAACCGGCGGACCCCGCTCGGCCCCTCCCGCTTGGGCCTGGCACTCACGGTCATCGCCCTGGCCGCCGTGGCCGTGGCCGCGGTGGTGGCTGTACGCGGGCTGATGGGAAACCCCGTGGGCCCGACGGACAGCAGGGGTGTCACCACGCTCCGAGGCACCTTCTTCCCCTACGACTGCGGACACGGCTCATGTGGCGGCTACGTGCAGCAGGGTGGCCGGGGCGTTTACGTCGTATTCCCAACCACCTGTCCGGAGCCGCGAAGGGAATCGGACATAACCGTGCAGGCTCGACGCTCACCCCAGCTTGGCAAGGAGTCCTATACCGCCGTCAGCTGCGCATCCTCCGGATGACATTCCCGAGCTGCAGAAGCATGATGGTCGTGCGCGGGCGCCCGCAACGAAAAGGGGGGGCGGGTCCGCTCAGCGCTCTGGACCCGCCCCCGGCTCTGATCGAGCCTCAGTACTCCGGCATCGGCGGAGCCGCCGCCGCGGGCTTCTTCTCGGGAAGGTCGGTGACCAGCACCTCGGTGGTCAGCAGGAGCCCCGCGATCGACGCGGCGTTCTGCACCGCCGACCGGGTCACCTTGGTGGGGTCGATGATGCCCGCCTTCACCATGTCCACGTACTCGTCGGAGGCGGCGTTGTAACCCTGGCCGTTGGGCAGGCCCTTGACCTTCTCAACCACCACCGATCCCTCCTCGCCGGCGTTGATTGCGATCTGGCGGAGCGGCTCCTCGAGAGCCCGCCGGAGGATGCTCACGCCGGTGCCGACATCACCGTTCTCACGGACGCCATCAAGAGCTGGAATGGCGTTGACGAGGACCACGCCCCCACCGGGGACGATGCCCTCCTCCACAGCCGCGCGGGTGGCCGACACCGCGTCCTCCATGCGGTGCTTCTTTTCCTTGAGCTCGGTCTCCGTCGCCGCACCGACGCGGATCACCGCCACACCTCCCGCGAGCTTGGCGAGACGCTCCTGAAGCTTCTCTCGATCCCAGTCGGAGCTGGAATCCTCGATCTCCACCTTGATCTGCTCGATCCGGCCCTTGATCGAGTCCTGACCGCCGCTGCCTTCCACCACGGTGGTGTTGTCCTTGCTCACCGTGACCCGACGGGCCCGACCAAGCGAGGTCAGCTGAGCGCTGTCCAGCTTGAGTCCGACCTCCTCGGTGATCACCTGACCTCCGGTGAGGATGGCTATGTCCTGAAGCATCGCCTTGCGGCGGTCACCGAAGCCGGGAGCCTTGACAGCGACGGCGTTGAACGTGCCCCTCAGCTTGTTGACGATGAGAGTTGCCAGGGCCTCGCCCTCGACGTCCTCGGCGATGATCAGCAGTGGCTTGCCGCTCTGAACCACCTTTTCGAGGATGGGCAGAAGATCGGCGATGGCCGAGACCTTCTTGTCGGTGATGAGGATGTAGGGGTCCTCCAGGACAGCCTCCATCCGCTGAGCGTTGGTCACCATGTAGGGGGAGATGTAGCCCTTGTCGAACTGCATGCCCTCGACCAACTCCAACTCGGTCTCCAGTCCCTTGGACTCCTCGACCGTGATGACACCGTCCTTGCCGACCTTCTCCATGGCGTCGGCAACCGTCTCGCCGATGGCCGGGTCGGCGGCGCTGATGGATGCGACCTGGGCAATCTTCTTGCGGTCGGCAATCGATACCGACTGGCTCTTGATGGCCCCCACGATGGCCTCCACCCCCTTCTCCATACCCCGCTTGAGAAGGATGGGGTTGGCTCCCGCGGCGACGTTTTGAAGGCCCGCCGCGATGAGAGCCTGGGCGAGCACCGTGGCGGTGGTGGTGCCATCACCGGCAATGTCGTTGGTCTTGGAGGCGACCTCCTTGACGAGCTGAGCGCCCATGTTCTCGAAGGGCTCCTCGAGGTCGATCTCCTTGGCGATCGTGACACCGTCGTTGGTGATCGTGGGTGAGCCGAACTTCTTGTCCAGCACCACGTTGCGACCCTTGGGGCCGAGCGTGATCTTCACCGCGTCGGCGACACGATCGACGCCACGCTTGAGATTGGTTCGGGCGTCGACATCGAAAAGTAATTGTTTGGCCATGGCCTCTCCTCACTGCCCTGGCACACCAGGGCCTACGAAAACACGGGAACATCACTGCTCAAAGGCCCGCCGGCCGTTTGAGCGACGCCCCCATCTTAGCACTCTCCATGGTCGAGTGCCAGGCCGCTCTTCCACCACGGCGGCATAATCGCCTCATGCCCAGAAGCCACGACGGCCACACGCTGCGGCGCTCCCTGGCGGTCGGGGCGGGAGGCGGAGCGGCATTCCTCTCGCTGCGAGCGTTGCTGCGGCCGCGCAACCCTGAGATGGGGGAGATTGTGGACTGGGCCGGTGCGCGGGAGATCGCCGTCGATCGGAGCGGTGAGCGAGGTGCGGGCCCATTGGCGACCGTCGCCGCCGGGCGAGGCGCCGACTACGATGCCCTGGCCGCCGAGCTGGCGCCCCTCATGGCGGAGGTCTGCCAGTCGACGCCGCAGAGCTTTCCGCCCTTCACCGTGGTCGACCGCCGTGGCTTCATCGACAACAACCTACAGCTGGCTCAGCGACTGTTCGAGCCGGTGGAGCGCATCCGGGCCGGGCTACCCGAGTCCCGGGCGACCGTCCTCGGTCGCGTGGCCATGACCCGTTACGTCGGCGAGATGTTCGGCATGGTGTCCCGTCGCGTCCTCGGCCAGTACGACCCCGTGCTACCGGTGTCACCTCCCGCCGGCGGCGACGCGCCGTCGCCCGCGCTGTATCTCGTGGAACCCAATGTGAGGGGATTCGAACGCTCCCACGACGCACCGGGCCTCCCGCTGCGCCGATGGCTGATCCTCCACGAGCTCACCCACGCCTGGCAGTTCGAGAGCCACCCCTGGCTGCGCCTGCATCTAGCCGGGCTGCTGAGGGAGATGATCGCCACCGGCCTCGAGCCTCTCTCAGGTGGAGCGCCCCGACCCTCCCCCATGGACCTGCTGGGCCGGCTTCCTCAGGCCCTGCGCGGCCAGCTGGCGATGGTGGGCCGACTTCAGGCGGTGATGAGCGTTCTCGAGGGATACAGCAACTTCGTCATGCACCGTGTCGGCCGCCGCCACATCGAGCCATTCGATGTCCTGGAGCAGGCCTTCCACCGGCGCCGGCAGGAGCGATCCGGCCTGGAACGGCTGATCTCGACGCTTACCGGGATGAACATGAAGCTGCGCCAGTACGAATTGGGCGAGCGGTTCGCGGACGTGGTGTCGACGCGTGGTGGCCTGGATCTTCTCAACACGGTGTGGGAGGCGCCTGAGCGGATGCCCACCATGGAAGAATTGCGTCGCCCCGAGCTCTGGCTCTCCCGAGCGGCCGGCTGAGTACAAGCGTGCCCACCCAGGAGGTGATGGGAGGGTCAGTAGACGGCGGCGAGCCAATCGGCGTACTTGGGGTTCTCGCCCAGGCAGACATGCGCGTAGAGCTCCTGGACGCGACGGGTCAGAGGGCCCGGCGTGCCGTCGCCGATGGCGATCCGGTCGATCTCGACCACCGCGGCCACGTGGGCGGCGGTGCCGCACATGAGCACCTCGTCGGCGACGTAGAGCTCAGTACGGTCAATGGAGCGCTCGACCACGTCGAGCCCCAGCTCCTCCCTTATCAGGTGGGTCACGGACGCACTGGTGATCCCCTCGAGGATATTGTCGGAGGGAGGCGGAGTGATGAACACACCCTCACGGACGATGAGGATGTTCTCACCACTGCCCTCACACACATGACCGTCGGCGGTGAGGAAGATGGCCTCGTCAAAGCCACCCTGGAGAGCTTCTGACTTGGCCAGGGCACTGTTCACGTAAAGCCCAGTGCACTTGGTGCGTACAGGGGCCATGGTGTCGTCGATCCGCCGCCATGAGGAGATCACACAGCGGATGCCACCGGTGTTGACGTACGGCCCCAGGGGTGCGCTGTAGACGGCGAAGGAATCCGAGACGTCGTGGAGCCTGACACCGATCTCCTCGGCCCCCTTGAAGCAGATGGGACGGATGTACATGTCGTCACGCGCTCCGTTACGCCTGAGCAGCTCGAGGGTGAGGTCGCACAGCCCATCGGTGTCCATGGGGAGGGACATCCGCAGGATCCTGGCACTGTCGGCGAGACGCTCATAGTGCTCAGGCATGCGGAAGACATAGAGTTGATTCCGATCGGCGTTCCAGTTGGCACGGATCCCCTCGATGCATCCTGTGCCGTAGTGCAGCCCGTGAGTCATGAGACCGAGCTTGGCGTCGGCGTAGCGGACAATCTCCCCGTCGAGGTAGACCCACGACTCCTCGCGCCGGGTGCGTGCATCGGCGGCCGGCGCCAGCATCTGGGTCATGATCGCTGCAGAGTACAACGCTCGCCGCCGACCTGTCTCCAGCATGGCGGGTGACCGGGCTCAACCGGACTATCGACGGGCTCCCGTGAGGGGGACGGTGGCCAGGGGCATGCCGAGATCGGCGAGCATGGCGAGGTCCGCCTCCGCGCTGCGACCACCCGTGGTGAGGTAGTCGCCCAGGATGAGGCCATTGGCTCCGGCCAGCATTCCGTAAGCCTGAAGGTCGCGAAGCACCAGCTCGCGGCCACCCGCATAACGCAGCACCGACGTGGGATTGACGCACCGGAAGAGGGCGACACAGCGAAGCGCCTCGAGGGGGGGGAGCAATGGGCGCGCACCGAGAGGTGTGCCGGGCCGTGGATTCAGAAAATTGCAGGGGATCTCCCCCACGTCGAGGTCACGGAGCCAGAAGGCGAGGTCCAGGCGGTCGGCCCAGGTCTCACCCATACCGAAGATGCCGCCGCTGCACACCTCCATGCCGGCCCGGCGGACCCGGCGGCACGTCTCCACGCGGTCCTCGAAGGTGTGGGTTGTGCATACCCGGGGGAAGAAGCCGGGACCGGCCTCCAGGTTGTGGTTGTAGCGGTGCACTCCCGCGGCCGCGAGCCGCTCCGCCTGGCCCGGGGCAAGAATTCCCAGCGAGGCGGCAACCTCGATGTCGACCTCTGCCCGGATGGCGCGGCAGGCGTCGGCGACGGCCTGCAGAAGGCGCTCGCCGGGTCCTCGGACAGCCACCACGATGCAGAACTCCGTGCCGCCGCGCTCTCGCGTGCGGCGAGCCCGGCGGACCAGGTCGTCCACGCTCAACATGGGCTCCCGGTCCACGCCCGTGGTGTATCGGGCTGATTGTGAGCAGAATGTGCAGTCCTCGGGGCATCCGCCGGTCTTGGCGCTGACGATCGATTCGATCTCCACCGCCGAGCCCATTCGGTCGATCCGGACGCGGTGGGCCAGGTTGATGAGCGAGGGAAGCTCGTCGGCCGGGAGATCCACGAGCTGCTCGGCGAGGCGGCGGTCGATGTGCTCGCGCCTGCCGATGAGATTGGCCTCGGCCTCGTGGAGGGGTCCGCGCATCTCCGGCATCACGACCCAGGATAGCCGTCGAGGTCGCCGACTCCACACGTGTGCCAAGATCACGCCGTGGCGCCACGCTGCCGTCGGCTGATCCCAATGATCATGGCGTCCTGGCTGCTTCCTCTCGGAGCCTGTGGGGGCGGCTCCGCCATCACCACGCCCGGTCCCAAGGGGATCGTGTTCCCGACCACCTTCAGCTTCACGGGAGCGGTGACGGCCTCGGGCAACTTCACAGACACCAACTCGGCGAACACGGCGACGTCATGTGCAGACTTCGGACGCAACGGCATCGTGGGCACCTACTTCATCCGCTCACCACCACGCGGTCAGAAGCTGCGGGATCAGCGGTTCGAGTACGAATCCCTGGTGCAGGGGTACCACGGTCCGGGCGAGTACACCGATGTGCACTCACTGGTGACCATGACCGTCGGCGACGGGGCGTTCCAGGCGGGTGAGGGCAGCGGCCTCAGGCTCACCAGCCACGCCGACGGCTCGGGGCGAGTCCTCTTCGAGAGCTTCACAGATGTAACGGACAGCAGCCGGCACCTGTCGGGGAGGATCGAGTGGACGTGCCGGAGGGCATCGTAGGCCGGTGGCGGGTCTGCGAGGGCGCGTTCGGGGGATGGCGCAGGCCATGCCGCGCCGGGCACGCCGCGGCCTGGTCGCCATCGTCGTCGTTGTCACAGTTGCCGCCGCCTTCGTCGGCGTGGTGCTTCCCCTGTTTCACTTCGGAACGGTGGGACCGGCGTCCGCGGAGATCTCCGGCCTGGTGCCCGACCATGCCACGGTGGCCCGCAGCACGGACATGGAGGTGGCCATCGACAACACCGGCGTCTCCAGCATCAGACCTGTATGCATCGCGGCCCACTTCGATGCCCCGGTGAAGGTGGAGCATGTGGTCTTCCAGGGCCTGGACCGCGTTCCCTTCAGCGAGGGCCTTGTCTGCGGGGGACGCCTCAACCGAGAGGAGACCATAAGCGTGCGGATCTCCCTGATACCGCAGACGCTCGGCCCGGTGCAGGTGAGCGTGGCCCCGGCCGAGGGCCGGCGCACCATCGGCGGCGACCTTCACGGTGTCATGGAGGTGGCCCCCTGAGAGAGGATCCACTCCGTGGTGCCCCCGGTGTCCCGGACCTCGACGCCACAGCGGGCCAGCAGGTCACGCAGGCGGTCGGCCTCCTCCCACCGGCGTTCAGCGCGCGCCTGCCGGCGCAGGTCGAGGATGCCTTCGACAAAGGGCGCGGCGCGGCGGCGGGGGTCGACAGCCCCCTCACGGGCGAGCTCTCCCAGCCCCGCCAGCACACGGCGCAGACCGGCGCGGGCCCGATCACGCTCATCGGAGG
>JBHELP010000009.1:0-3694 GCA_046263035.1 Candidatus Dormibacteria bacterium
TCGCTGCTGGCCGAGAAGCACGTGCGCTGCGGTGACGCCGCCGTCCGCAACCAGTTGCTGCGGCGCCTGGAGACGGTGCGACGCGTTGATGTCCCCGGGCTGGCGACGGTGCGGACGGTG
Organism: Candidatus Dormibacteria bacterium; assembly: GCA_046263035.1. GTDB lineage: Bacteria > Chloroflexota > Dormibacteria > Aeolococcales > Aeolococcaceae > JBHELP01. Next base: position 121 of record JBHELP010000009.1, read on the forward strand.
CGCCGCCAGGGTGATGACGTCTGGGTGAGCACCGATCTCGACGACGGGCTGACCCTGCGCCGGCTGCTTCGCGTGGCCACGCTCACGCCGGCCCAGGCTGTGGGCGTGGGCCGGACGGTCCTGGTCGCCATTGCCGCACTCCACCGTGCCGGTCTCTGCCATGGCGCTGTGCACGCCGGCAACATCCACATCGGCGGTGAGGGGAGGGTTCGGCTCAGCGACGCCGGTCTCATGCCCCTGGTCAGGCGCAGGGCTCCGGTGCGAGAGGCGCGCTGCCGTCATGGCGACGTGGTGGATGCGGTGGCGACGATAAGGTCGGCCATGGACTCGGAGCGGCAGGGTCGTCGGGAGTTGGCACTCTCCACACGCCTTGGCGAGCGACTGGACGCCGCCATCGCCGGTATCGATCCGCGACACCCCACTCCGGCTCCAGGTGCGAGGGGCCCCGCCGACGTGGTCCTGGAGGCTCTGACAACGGGATCGGGGGCGCTGGCCGGCGAGGAATCCCTGGCCGGCGCCCGAGACCAGCTGGCGGCGCTGGTCCAGTCCGTGCGGCGACCGCGGCAGGGTTTCGTCACCGTTCCATCCGTCACCGGTCGCGCGGCCTCGGCGGTCGTCCGTCCGCGGGCTGTGAGCCCTCCGGCGGGGCACCGAAGACCGGCACGCAGCCTCACGGTGCCGCCCCGATCATGTCCGGCCGGCGCCCTGGTGACGGCCGCCCGAGCCGGCCTCATCGCGCTGGCAGTGATCGTGCTCGCAGTGGTCGTCACGGTGATCGCCGGCCGGCGTCATGGGGCGGCGGAGCCCGGCCCGGCGCCGGCGAGGCCCAGCGTGTCCCCGCTGACCGCCTCCGCCCCTGCCCGGTCGCCGCTATCCGGGCCGGCCCGCGCCTCCACCCCGCCCCCGGCGGCGGTGACGCCCGGGCGACCGACGGCAACGCCCGCGGCCCCCGCCGGCCGTGGACCTGCCGTGGCGCCCCCGGCCACATCACCCACCGTCCGCCGCTGACACCCGGCCGCGGCGCCTGGTGGTCCGCGGGGGACATCGACGTGGCGGCCACCAGGGGCATGGGCCGCCCACCCGGGGCAGTGCTCGCAACAGTCGCTCGCACGCCGGCGGCCGTCACGATGGCCCGCCCACCAGGGGCAGCGCTCGCAGCAGTCGCTCGAACGGGCCCGCCAGCCCGTGTCGCTCCGAGAGCTCCGCCACCCGACCGGCGTCGACGGGGTAGGCCGACCGGATGCCCTGCGGGAGTGACAGAGGGATGTTCGTCACCGGGGGCACGACGCGAAGGGCGCGGGTGAGGTACTCGCGATCCGCCTCTCCGAGGCGGGCGTGCTCGAGGACCCCGGCGACACTCCCGTGGCGGCGGATGAGGTCCGCGGCGGTGCGGTCACCGACGCGGGGGAGTCCCGGCAGGCCGTCGGAGGGATCGCCGCGAAGGATGGCGTAGTCGGCGTAGCTGCGACCGGGAACCCGGTAGCGGCGCTCGACCTCGGCCTCATCCACCTCGGCCATCCCGCCCTTCTCCGGATAGAGAACGCGTACCTCTGCTCCCCGGACCAGGGCGAAGAGATCACGATCCCCGCTGACGATGTCCGCCCGGCTGCCCTCGGGGACCTGCGCCACCCATGTCGCGATGACGTCCTCGGCCTCGTACTCCGGGACGCCGACGAAGTCGATGCCAACCGCCTCCAGCACCGCCTCGATGATCGGGAATTGCGGTTCCAGCAGGGGCGGTGCCGGTTCGGCCACCCGGTGTGCCTTGTAGGAGGGGATAAGATCCACGCGCCAGGCCGGCCGCCAGTCATCGTCAGCGGCCACCGCCAGCCGGCGCGGGCGGAGGTCAGTGACAAGCCGGGCAAGCCGGTCCATGAATCCGCGGACCGCGTTGACCGGCCGGCCGTCCGGCGAGCGAATGCTGGAGGGTACCCCGTAGAAGGCGCGGAAGATGAGGCTGGAGCCGTCGACGAACAGCCAATCGGGCATGGAGACAGGGGAGTATGGGCCTCGCGGTCCGACCGCGCCGTTGCTGTCATCGTTTCGAAAGGGGATCTCCGCTACCGTGACGGGAAATGGACATCCCCCCACCCCCTCCGCCGGCCGGCGACCATTTTGGCGGCGGCCCCGGCTTCTCCACACCGCCACCGCCTCCACCGCCACCCGACCAGTGGCCGCCGCCGGCCTCCTGGCAACCGTGGCAGGGACCGTGGCCGGCGGAGGGTGGCGGGATGCGGGCTGCCGCACCTCGCCGCAGCAGCGCCGCCCTCGCCGTGTTCACCGTCCTGGCGCTGGCGGCCGCCGCCGCGGGGGTGGGGCTTGGGTTCGGGATTCATGGGCTGATCTCGCTGTCGGCCAGGTCCGGCAATGCTCCACTCCGGTTCCCGGAGGGTGACGCGCTTGTCCCGGGTCGCATACTTCCCCCTTCCGACGGCGCCGTCGGTCAGCCGGCACCGGGGTCCACCAGTCCCCCGGTGGACTCGTCGGCCTCCGGCGTCCTCGACGCGGCGGTGGTGGCGGCGTCGGTCAACCCCGCGGTGGTGGACATCACCTCGACGATCTCGGGTGGCACGGCGGCCGGGACGGGGATGGTCATCTCGCCATCGGGCCAGGTGCTGACCAACAACCATGTGATCGCCGGTGCCACCGGGATCAGGGTCCAGGTCAACGGGTCCGGTCCCACGTACACCGCCCGGGTTGTCGGGGACGACCCTGCCGACGACGTGGCCGTGCTGCAGATGGACCGTGCCTCCAATTTGAAGACGGTGTCGTTCGGCGACTCCGCGAAGGTGTCCGTCGGCGATGGTGTGGTGGCCATTGGCAATGCGCTGGGCAGAGGCGGCCCACTCAGCGTGACCCAGGGAGCGGTCACCGCGGTGAATCAGACGATCACCGCGGGTGACGCCATCGGTTCCTCCGAGACGCTGCATGGGCTCATTCAGATCGATGCCCCGATCCAGCCCGGGGATTCCGGGGGGCCTCTGGTGAACGCCGCGGGAAAGGTGGTGGGCGTGAACACCGCCGCCGATGCGAATGGACGCCTCCGGTCGGCCTCGCGCCTGGCCTTCGCGGTGCCGATCAACACCGCCCGCACCATCGCCGAGCAGATTCAATCGGGCCGTGCCGGCGGCAATGTGCAGATCGGTCCCGGGGCCTTCCTCGGTGTCGGCATCGTGGATCCCCAGTCCCAGGGACGCCTGACGCCAGGGGCGCTGGTGATCCGGGTCCAGCCCGGCAGCCCCGCGCAGCAGGCCGGTCTCGCGGTGGGCGATGTCATCGTGGGCGTGGGCGGTGCCGTGGTCGACTCGGCCTCGGCGCTGACCCCGGCGATGCGGACGCACCACCCCGGTGACAGGGTGAGCGTCGCCTGGATCGGCCAGTCGGGTCAGCGCCATGAGGTGACCGTGCAACTCGCCGCCGGCCCCCCTGCCTGACGGGGCCAGGGCACCGGCGCGTGCGGCGGGCGCTGCCCAGGATTCCCGTGCGGGGCCGAGGAGGGCTCAGGCCGGGACGGGGGCGGGGATGATGCCCAGGATCGCCGCCACCACGTAAAGAACCCAGGGAGCCGCGGCAG
>JBHELP010000010.1:0-5639 GCA_046263035.1 Candidatus Dormibacteria bacterium
GAACTCGATGCCGGCGCCGTTGGGCAGCGCACCCCGGGGCAGCCGGGTGGCGCGGGCGGCGGCGGCAATTCCCGCAGCGTCGAGGCTGGGCGCCCCGGGCATGACGTCGTGGAAGAGTGCCCAGCCGGCGGTGAAGCCCGCCAGTGCCTCCTCGGTGGGCGGCCTGCCGGCGCCGGCCTCCCAGAGCGAGGTGAAACGGTCGTGGGCCGCCCGTGCGCCGTCGTTTAGAACGCCGGCATTGAATCCCGCGGTGGGGCGATCCGAGGCGAACACGCCGACGGCGTCGGGGCCGAGCATGGCCCCGAACTCAGGGCCGCATTCGGCCATGGTGGAGCCGATGAGAGCCCCCACGTGGAGGCCGCTTGCGAGCATCGCCCGGCGGAAGGAGACGCCGTCGCCGATGTAGGAGGCCAGCACGAGGACGTCGGGCCGGCCGGCGGCCACCTCCGACAGCACCCGGCTCCAGTCGGGATGGTAGGCGTCGTAGCGGCTGACCCCCGCCACCTGTGCGCCCTGACGACGGACGGTGTCGATGGCCGCGTCCGCCACCGATCGTCCGTAGTCGTCGTCCTCGAGGACCACGGACACCCGGAGCTGATCGGGCCTCCGCGCCAGCCGTGGCGCCAGCTCCTCGAGCGCAAATCGTCCGGAGCTCGCTCCCAGGTTGGCGCCGGTGGCGCCGACGCGAAAGACCCCCGGGAGTCCCCGGCCGGTGACCCTGTCGGCCACGGCGCCCGCCTCCCAATAGGTGATCCCGGCGCGGGAGGCGGCGGCGCTCGCCGGCATGGAGAGCTCAGAGGAGTACGTGCCGATAATGACAGGAACTCGCTCCTCGCGCAACCCCTCCACGGCCGCGGGAGCGATGGCGCGGGTGTCGAGCTCGCGGCCGACGAGGGTGACCGGCCGCCCCCGTACCCCACCGTCCTCATTGACCATGCGCCGGGCGATGTCGATGCCCAGATACTCCTCCCGGGCCCCCGCCGACTGCGGCCCGGTCAGCGGGAACAGGGCGCCGACCATGATCGCCGGCGCCGTGTCCGCCGAGCAGCCCGCGAGGGCCAGCAGCGGCACCAGCGCCACTGCCAGGATGGTTGCCCGACGGCGGCCTTCTGCCACGCGCCGGATGATGCCGTACCGAGCGGCCGCTATGTCGGCTGGGAGGCGGATCCGGAGGCCGGTGCCGGCTCCCGTCGCGCGCCGCCGGCGGTCACCGCCGCGGCCAGGCTGTCCACCAGGCCCTCTCCGGCGCCGATGGCCGTCTCCAGGTCATGGAGGTCGAAGGGCTTGCGCGAGTGGCGCTCGCACACGACCACACCGAGAAGGGTGCCGCTGTGCACCACCGGCACCACGATGGTGGAGCTCAGCTCGATGTTGGTGCGGCGCTGATGGCGGTGCGAGGAGGCCTCCGTCCAGAGCGCGGGTCGTCCCCGCTCGGCGGCCCGGGCGACCACCTCCGCCGGGATGGTGGCCGCCCGGCTGGACCACGTCGGGGGCAGCATGAAGGCCCTGTCCGCCCCGAGCTCCCCGGCGAGGCGGCCCAGCGTTGTCTGGATGCCGCGATCGCGGGTGACCTCGGCCCACACGCGGGGGCGCGCCCTGGCCGAGGGCTGGTTGGCGAGGCCGTTGACAGCCATCCCTCCCACCGCTGAGAGGGCGCCGGCGAGGACCACGGGGGCGTGGGCGATGGTGACCAGGAGGAGGAATCCGCCAAGCATGAGGGTGCCCGACACCAGCGCATTCTCGAGGTACCGCCGCGGCCCGCGCCCGCCGGCGCGCCGTCTCTGATCGGCGAAGGTCCACACCCGGTTGAGCGTCGTGTTCCAGACCAGGCTGAGCACGAAGGCCGGCACGAACGCGGCCAGCGGGGGCAGACCGGCGACGCCGTTGAGCAGTGCCAGCGTGGGGAGGAAGATGGCGAGCCCACTGAGGCCCACGAGGCCGAACTTCCACAGCCGTGCCGAGCCCTCGACCTCGAGGAACAGGGAGCGGATGTGATCGAGGAAAAGCGCGCCCTGGCGCAGGGACGCCTTGCTCTCACCGGCGGCGCGCGCCTCGAAGCTCAGGGGCACGTCGCGGACGTTCAGATCGGGCACGCATACGAGCAGCTCGAGGAGGATCTTGAAGCCGACAGGCCGGAACTCGATGCCGTCGATGAGCACGCGACGGCACAGGAAGAACCCGGAGAGCGGGTCACTGCTCCGTCGTGCCTCGGAGAAGAGAAGCCGGGCCAGCCACCTGGCGGTCGAGCTCACCGCCCGGCGGCCGCCACCGGCCAGGCCTCGGCGGCTGCCTCCCTCCAGGTAACGGCTGGCGACCACCAGATCAGCCCCGTGTTGAGCGGAGGCCAGCATCGCGGCGATGGTCTCGGGGGGATGCTGGAGGTCGGAGTCCATCACGCAGACGTATTCGCCGCGGGACATGCGCAGGCCCATCACCACCGCGGTGCTCAGGCCTCCGGCGCGCTCGGCACCGGTCCGGATGAGGCAGCGCACGCGACCCGGATGCTCAGCCTGCACACTGGCGAGCAACTCCGGAGTTGCGTCATCACTGTCGTCGATGAAGCAGACCTCGTGCGACGTGTCGCCCAGCGCCGCCACCAGCCGGTCCCACAGCGGCCCGATATTGGCCGCCTCGTTGCGGGGGGGAATCACCACGCTGAGCAGCGGCGCACTGTCCGCCATCCGCCAAGCTTACGCCTCGTGCCGAGGCTGTTGGTAAGTTACTTGGAATCTCGCCACCAACGCGCCCTAACCACTCCCGGGACAATCTCGCCGGAAGCACGCTATGCTCCCGGCGTGCTGTGCTATCGCCGCGCCGATGGCGTGCTCCACGAGGTGGTCGACTCCAAGGTGGTTCTTGTCCACCCTGACGGCAAGGAGCTCCTCACCCTCAACCCCGTCGGCACGCTGGTGTGGGAGGCAATGGACGGACCCAGCGATGCGGCAGGTCTGACAGACAAACTGCTACCACGCCTCGGCGGGGTGCCGCGCCATCAGGTGCTCGCCGACATCAGCGCCTTCCTCACGGAGCTCACGGGCCTCGGCCTCGCCGTCCAGAGCTCATCCTCCGGGTGACCTCCGCCTCCGTCGGCGCGGACGTGCCGGTGCTGGACATCGACGCTTGTGCACTGAATGCGGCTTGGCGCCGATCCCCACTGGGCTTCCGGCACCGGCTCGCGGGGCACCCGCTGCTCTCACCCGATGCCCTGGCAGGCCTTGCCGAGCGGGTGCCGCCCAGCCTCATCGAGCACCACGTCGCCGAGCTGCCTCTGGTTCTCCCGGAGGGAAATCCCCGGCGGCTCAGGCAGGCGCCCGGGGAGGTGGCCCGCGGGATCGCCGGCAACGGCTGCTGGATGATGTACTCGCTGCGCCGGACCGAGCCCTACGACGCCCTGCTCAGCGACGTGGGAAAGGCGGTCAGGGCGGTGGCGGCCGTGGAGCAGAGTGCTCCCGACCAGGGGACGGCCACGATCTTTCTGGCATCGCCCGGAGCTTCGGTTCCCGTGCATTTCGACCGTCATCACAACTTCCTGCTGCACGCCTCCGGAACCAAGACAGTGACCGTGGGTGCGTTCGCCGACCCGCGAGACGCCCAGAGGGAGATCGAGCGAAACTTCTCGCCCGAGCGGCACAACGCTCACCGGGTTCCCGAGGAAAGCCGGCCGTTCGTGCTCCGTCCTGGCGACGGTCTCTACATCCCCCCCTACACCTTCCACTGGGTCACTGGCGGCCCCGATGTCGCGGTGTCACTCTCCTGCTCCTTCCGCACCCTGGCGTCGGTACGGCGCGAGTCCGTGCATCAGTGCAACGCCGGGCTTCGGCGGCTGGGGCTGGAACCCCGACCGCCGGAGGTCCGCGCCCTCCAAGACTACGCCAAGGTGGCGCTTTTGAATTCCGGGAACCGAGTCCGCGACGCCTGGCGGGGATGCCGCCGGCGTTGACCGGCCGCATGCTGCCGCGGCGGTTGCGCACGCTGCGGCTGCTCACCGGCCTGATTGCCGAGCGGGAGCCGCCTTCGCACCCGGACGGACGAGAAACACCCTGGCGCGAGCTGGTGACACTGGCGACTCAGCACGGCCTAGCTCCGGCGTTGTGGGTGGCTCTCCGGCATCGACCGGAGCTGGTGGTGCCGGCCCGGGTTCAATCGGTCCTTGGCCTGGCATACCGGCGCAACATCGCACGCAACCTCCTGTTGAAACGGGAAACCGGAGACGCGGTGCGAGCACTCAACCGCGAGGGCGTCGAGCCGCTGCTCATCAAGGGCTCTCTCTATCTCTTTGACGGCACATTTGCGCCGGGGGTTCGCTACATGAGCGATATCGACATGGTCGTGCCAGAGGCGGAACAGGAACGCGCCGGCCGCGCCCTGCGCTGCCTGGGATACACGCCCGACCCGGGTAAGCCGTTCCTCCATCCCCACGAGTTGCCCTTCGGGGCCGCCGGCGCACATGCACCGATCGAGCTTCACGTTGCGCTCGGATCGTCACGGGTCGCGTCCGTGCTGCCGCTCGCCGACGCCTGGGCTCACTCCCGCCCCGCCGGCGAGGCTGGACTCAGGTTCCGCGGCCTCAGCGGCACTCATGCCGTGGTCCACAATATCTTGCACGCGCAGGTGCAGGACCTCAACCATGCGGTGCACGGCATCGCCCTTCGACAGATGCACACTCTTGTCGGCCTGGAGCGCGCTCGTCGTGGGGAGATCGACTGGCACGGGGCCCGTGCGCTCCTGGAAACGCACGGTCTTGGTGACGTTCACGACAGCTACGTGCGCTTTGCGAATCGACTCTTCGGAATGCCCCTCGCGGAATCGGTGAGCCCCGCGCCGGACATGCACAACCTCGTGTGTCTGCTGTCCTTCCAGCTGCGTTGGGCCGCCGACGTACGACGCAATATGGCCTACGCCTTCGGCGCCGAGTACATGCGCCACCGGTACGGCCTCGGCGATACCCCCGGCAGCCTGGTTCAGGCCCGGGCCAGACACGCATGGAAACTGGCCATCTCTCAACGCGGCGATAGGGTTCCTGAGCTCCTGACGCCCACTCGGTAGCTACGCCTCACACCGGCCCAGCAGGCGTCGCGCCGCGGCCAGCCGCGTGTGCGGCTCGGATCCGTGGTGAAATCTCCACGACGGGAGCCGTGCCAGCGCGCCGGCGCACGGGAAGAAGGAGCGCAGGAAGGACGGCCGCCCGACGCCGTTGAAGGATCGCATGATGGCATGCAGAGCCTCTGTCTCCGCGGCCCGGGACACGGCTCCGGCCGGTGTGGTCCCGTGAGCGACGATCATTGACCCCGCCACCGGAAACCATCCTCTGGTGAGGCTGTCACCCTCCAGCACCCGCCGGCCTCGCGGATCGTGCATCGGCCGGCCCGCGGCTGCCACCGCACCGCCGACATCGCCCGGAACGGCGGCGGGCATGCCGATGCCGCCGGCTTCCGGCCCGGTGCTGGTCAGGCGCACAGCCGTGATGTCGTCACCCAGGATCCGATCCCGGTTCTCGAGCGCTGCCAGGGCCAGCGTCGACTTTCCCGCCCCGGAGTCGCCAAAAGCCAGCCATACGCCTGCGGAAGAAAGCAGCCCGGCCGCGTGCAGCAGGAAGCGACCTTGGGGGGCCAGAAGATGGGTGGCGGCTAGGTGGAAGA
>JBHELP010000011.1:0-9374 GCA_046263035.1 Candidatus Dormibacteria bacterium
ATCCGAAGGGGGTCGCCAGTCGCATCCACCCGCTTGGCGGGGAGGTCCCCGTGGTGATTGATCCCTCCGTGTCATTCGGAGTGCCCCAGGTTCACGGCATCCGGACGGAGGCTGTGGCAGAGGCGATCGCCTGCGGTGAACGGGAAGAAGACGTGGCGAAGGCATTTGACTTGGCCGTCGACGACGTCCGAGCCGCGATCCGCTGGGAGTTGAAGCTTCGCCCGAGGGCCGAGGCTGCCTGATCGTCAGCGAGATCTTGTCTACTACCTTGCTGTCCTGTGGTATACGGTGGTACACGATGAACGCGGGTACCAATGGATCTCAAACCTCCGAGGCACCGATCCGGGCGCACCTTCGGGTCGAGTTCAACCTAGATCCCGATAGCGGCAATTGGTACTTTTTCGTACCTGCCCTTGGCGTGGTCGGCGGTGGCTGTCCGAGCGAACAGGAAACGCGCCGCCATGCTCTAGAGGCGATCGAGTTCGCCATCTCTGACGACGATAGCGAGGACACTCCGGGCGTCATGCACCTAGCCGTAACCGTCTCCGCAGCCTAGCCTCCGGGAGGCCTCGCTCGGCGTCGCATCGGCGATCCCAGAACATGCCCCCATCTGGATGGTTGGCACGAATCAACAACTCTACCCGAAGATCGTGGTGCTCGAAGCGAGCAGGAGGATGGAGCCGTCGCGGGTTCAGGCTGAGTCCAGGTCGCGGTCCGGCGTCGATCATCTCACGAGCGGGAGGGATTGGCCCGCCCAGTTGACACCTTGGTTGACACCTTCGCGGGCGGGATCGGGGCGGACGGAGCCGGACTCGATCGCCCCAAACGCACCGCGTCCCAATTCAGAACGGGCGGTGACGGATGCTCCCGAACACCCGTTCCGCAGGCTCAAAAACCGTTGAGGGCAACCACCTCGCGATCACCGAAGGCGATACGGAATGGGGTGAGCAGGTTACGGATCCTGAGTACCGCGCCAGGGCCGAATGACCACCTCGAGGTGAGGCGCTAGTAGGCCCGCACGATCTTTGCGGCGGCGGCTGTCGCCGCCGTGGTGTTCGCAGTGGTGCTTTACCGCGCGATCCCGCCGCTTGCTCCCAAGACGCAGATGGCCTACGCGGCGCTGATGCGTCCTCGGAACCGTCATCCGACGGAAGCGCACGGTGCGATGGACGCTCCGGCTGGACGCGACGGCGTTCGGATCAACCATGGCTCCCGCCAATCTCCGTGACCCCATCTCCATCGACCCCCGCGTTTGTGGGGGGAAGTCATGCATCCGGGGCCATCGCATCTGGGTGTCGCTGATACTCGGGCTTCTGGCTGACGGCATGAGCATCGAGGAGATCCTCCAGGGCTATCCCGGCCTGGAGGCGGCCGACGTGAGAGCGTCGATCGCCTATCCTCCTTCGACCCACACACCTCTACCGTACGGGGTCGCAGAGCCTTGCACAGGGTGAAACTACCCAATGAGCTGGCGAGGGCGCTCTCCACCTGCTATCGGGCGCCGCCACCCCGAGCTCACGGCTCCGTTGCAGAATACGCGCCGTGAGTTCGGCCGGCTCCCCCCGCCCCGCCCGCCAGGTCGCCGTCGCCACCTGCCTCGCTCTCGTCTTCCTGCTCGTCTTCGTCGGCTGCTTCGTGATCGCCGAGCACAAACCGGTGCCGCACGACCTCCCGGTGGGCCTCGTGACCTCGCCGTCGACCGCGGCGAGGTTGGGCGGGGCGCTCGACCGCACCAGCCCCGGCGCCCTCTCCCTCTCGATCTATCCGGACAGGCGGTCGGCTGAGCAGGCACTGCACGAGCAGCGCGCGTACGCGGTCGTGCTCGAGGAGCCGGCCACGCTGCACCTGCTGGTGACGGGGGCGACGGGCGAGGCGCCCGAGTCGGTGATCAGCACGGCGATCGGCCGCTTCGCCCGGGCCACCGGCGTGCCGCTGCGGGTCGATGACATCCAGCCGATCTCGCCCGAGGACCCGCGCGGTCTGGCCCTCTTCCTGGGGGTCCTGGGCATGACCCTCTCGGCCGTGCTCTTCCGCCTCCTCTGCTTCCTGCTGACGCGGGGGGCGACCTCCTGGAGGGTCGCCATCCTCGGGGCCCTGCCCTATGCGGTTCTCGCCGGCCTGGGCACGGCCACGCTGCTCGACCCGGTGCTCGGCGTCTTCTCCGGTCACTTCCTGGAGCGAGCGGGTCTCGCCGCGCTCTTCTCGGCCGCGGTGGTCCTCGACGTGGCGGCGTTCCAGCGTCTGCTCGGCATCCGGGGCACGGCGCTGGCCGTGCTTATCATCGTGATCCTGGGGAACTCGGCCTCCGGCGCCCCCGTCGACTACCGCATGCTGCCGGGAGGATTCCGCGAGCTGTCGCAAATCATGCTGCCGGGAGCACTGGTGACCGGGCTGCGTCACGCCCTCTACTTCCAATCGTCGGCGATCCTCAGCCCCGTGGCGGTCATGTGCGGCTGGGCCCTGGCGGGGATCGCCGTCATCCTCTTGGCCGCCGCGAGGTGGAAGCCGCCGAGCGTCGCCTGAGCTGGGAGTTGAAGCTTCGCCCGAGGGCCGAGGCTGCCTGATCGTCAGCGAGGTCTTGTCTACTCCCTTGCCGCAAACCTCCTCGGCGCGGCGCCAAGCTCGCAAGGTTCCTGGCGATCACGGCGTTCACCGTGTTGATCTGGTCGGTGGGGCGGAAGGTGATGAGCTCTGTGCCAGCTGAGCAGAGTGGCAGGTGCCCAGGTGGCGAGTAGTAGATGTCGCCGGCCTCGAACATTTCGTCGTGGTCGGAGTACCGCAGCGTCATCCGACCGCTGACGACCAGGCCCCAGCCGGAACCCACGCCTGAACCACCTGGAGCTCCTGAGATGATCGAGCCAACCGGATTCTGACCGACGGCGCTGTCGAGTCCCACGGAATGAGGCCACCGGCCGTCAGGTAATGGACCCACCCACGGTCTGTTGATGAGGCCACCCAGGTCCCCGTTGGTGTTCAGGATGGTGGCGGCTCGCCGGTCCTCGTGTGGGTACGGAAGGGGGCTTGTGACCCGCCGGAGCCGACATCTCCATTCAAACCCATGCCCTGCCGTGCCCTCCCCTACCCCGCTACGCGGCGGTGGCCTTGATCATGACCTCCAGAGATGTGACCACATCTCGATATCCGGCGCGCAACCTCGCCGCCTCCTCGTGCGCCAGGGAGGCCAGTTGCCCAGGCGACGGCGGCGGTGGAGATGCCGGTCAACCGCATCTCCCTCGCGGCCGGCTCCCGTACCACGCGGCCGCAACACGGCCCGGCGTCCGCCTACACTCCCACGCCATACCATGCCCCCCAACCGCAGCACCCCGATGGCGCTGGTCACAGGAGCCTCTGGCTTCATCGGCTCTCACCTTGTGCGAGCCCTGATCCGGGAGGGCTGGGCAGTCCGAACCTGCGGACGGTGGCGGCCGGCGGACCCTCCCGGCGGCGTCGACCATCGAACGGCGGACCTCGCTGCCAACGGTGACCTGTCCGGCGTGGTGAGGGGCGTTAGCCACATCTTCCACCTGGCAGGCGCGTCCAGTTCATTAGCCAACGTCGACGTGATGCGGCGGTCCAACGTGGATACGACGACCAACCTGGTGGCCGCGGCCATGGCGACCGGTGCCGAACCACCGCGATTCCTCTACCTCAGCACGTCCGCCGTGTACGGGGAGGACACTCCGCTACCAAGCCCGATCACCGAGGACCTGACGCCGCAACCGAGCCGGCCGTACGGCCAGACCAAGTGGGAATCGGAGCAGGCGGTGTGGTCACAGGCCCGTGAGGGGCTGCCGGCGGTGGTGTTGCGCCCTGTGAGTGTCTTCGGGCCAGGTGCCGTCAAGCTCGTGGCCAGCTCCATTCTCGACGCAGCCATCGAGCGGCGCGCCGGTCTCACGACTCTCGAGGTCCCCGTTGACCCGGTGGAGCTCCGGCTCGTCCACATTGACGACGTGATCGCTGCCTGCATTCACCTCATCTGTACGGATGCCGCGTTGGGGCACGCGTACAACCTGGTGGACGGCATGTATCCGAGTAGCCACAGGCTTGCCGAGATCATCGCAGACAGACTTGGCCTTGAGGTGTCCCGCGAGGGGCGTCCCGGCCTCGATCATGAGGAGCGTACGCGCCTACGTGACCAGATGATCGGCGAGGGTATGAAGGGCTCCATCCTGCTGACCGAACGCCGGCTGGCATTCCTCGAACGGGCTAATCGCAACAACCGACTCAGCCTCGACTCGCTGGCCGGCGTGGGCTTCCGGCCCCCTCTGACGGATCTCAACGCCGGCATCATTTCGACCATCGACTGGTACGCTGAGCACAAGTGGATCATCTGAGCGGCGGACACGCCCGCCGCTCCTCGCCACCCCATTGGCTTCTCACTGATGGCGCAGCGCCGCGGGCCTGCGCCGTGTTGAGCCAATCAGCCGGAACCGACGGACGCTCCTTGCAGCATTCCAACCGCCTCTCGGCAGAAGGCGTCGAGGTCATCGGGCTTACGCGATGTCAACAACCGCCGATCGATAACCGTCTCCTCATCGACCACATTGGACCCCGCCTTGCGAAGATCCCCCTGGACCGTCGGCCACGCAGTCATGCGCCGCCCTTTCACGACGTCAGCGCTGAGGAGCAACTGCGGGCCGTGGCAAACGGCGAAAACCGGGCGCTCCTTGACGAAAAAGGCCCGCGTGAACTCGACCGCCCGTTCATCAGCGCGGAGGTGGTCTGGAGAGTAACCGCCTGGGATCAGCAGGGCGTCGAAGGCGTCGGGGCTGACCTCTTCCAGGCCGCTGTCCGCACGGATCACCTGGTCACCCTTGTAACCACTCAATTCGTCACCTCGCCTGAGGCCGATGACGGTCACCTCATGGCCGGCCTGGCGCAGAGCGTCGTAGGGACGGCGGAACTCGGAATCCTCAAAGCCATTGTCGAGCAGGCAGGCGACTCGCATATGACACCCTCCAAAGTAGCTTGTGTGCAGATACGGCAGATACACAACATTATAGCGGTGCGTCCCGAATCGGTGCCAGGTCCGGTGGCACCCTGGAGGAGTAGCATCCGGACATCGATCGTCTGAGCCCGCGCGCTCAACACAGGAGGTCTGTCATGGCCGAGACTCTGCGCAAGAGCATGAACTCCCCCGACGAGGTGAGAACATTCGGACACGGCCAGGTTGAGATTGTCAACCTGGAACAGGGGGCCGTTGGCCGCGCCACCTTTCAGCCAGGCTGGAGGTGGTCCGAGCATGTCAAACCGATTGCCAAGACTGATACCTGTCAGGCCACCCACATGTACTACGTGCTCTCCGGTCACCTCCGGACCCGCCTGCAGGATGGTACGGAGTTTGACTCACAACCGGGCGACGTGCACTACACCCCGCCCGGCCATGATGCCTGGGTCGTCGGCGACGAACCCTGCGTGATGATCGATTGGTTTGGCATGGGTGGCTTCGCCAAGGGCTGACCGCGACGCAGTGCGCTGTCCCGGCCGAGCTGGCTGCTGGGGTTGATGAGCGCCCTCAGAACATGCCGTTGTCGTTGGCCGCAGTGTCCGGGACCACCTGAAGCACATCCCAATGCTCCACCACGCGGCCATGCTCATCGAGCCGGAATATGTCGATACCCGCGTAATCGTGATCACCGGGCCATGTTTGTCGGCAATGGAGCACCACAAGGTCCCCCTCCGCAACCGCCCGGACGAAGTCGACGTGCTTGCCCGGATACCTTGATGCCATCCGCTCGAAGTAGTCGATGAATGCATGTTTTCCGTCACCCACGTCGGGGTTGTGCTGAATATAGGTGTCGCCGACAAAGCGCTCGACCGCCTCCGCCGGCCGACATTCATTGAACATGAGTTCATAGAACGCCATCGCATTCCGTTTGTTGGTCGCCAAGTCACTCATTGGGCGAGTTTAGATGGTCAGCTGCCGACACCTGCGCGACGGCGGATATCGCTCCGAAGGCGCGCGTCTCCACCTCGGCGAGGCCACATGGCGAACATCGCTCCGGAGTCGCGCATGACACACGTCGCGGAGGTCTGCATGGCCGATGTCGCCAGAGGTCGGGATGGCACACGTTGCGGAGGGCCGCATGGCGAATGCGGCCGGAGGTGTCCATGCGCGCCTCGGCGCGTCGCGTGGGCGCGCCGAGGCGCGCCTCAGTGGCTGCTCAACAGATCCAAGAGCGCGGTCAGCGCAACGGAGGCCAGGAGCGATACCAGCAGCATTCCCAGGCAACCCCCGGGATAGCAGCCTGAACGGCCTCCGCCGATGATGACCATGAGAGCAAGCGTACGGTCAGGTACCGCGCCATGCCGGCCTCAGTTGCCGATGTGGTCCGCGGGGATGGATCCCATCTTTCCGGACTGGTAGTCGGCAAACGCCTGGGCCAGCTCCTCGCGGCTGTTCATGACGAATGGCCCGTAGGCCGCCACGGGCTCATGGATGGGCCGGCCACCCAGAACGATGACGTCGAGATACGGGCTGCGACTCTCCTGCCGGGAGTCCGCGGTCAGACTGATGAAGTCACCGCGCCCCAGGACCGCCAGCTGCCCGGTTTGAATGGGCCGCCGCTCGGCGCCGACCGAGCCCCGGCCCGACAGCACGTACACCAGGGCGTTGAAGTCCCGACGCCAGGGTAGGTCGAGGGCCGCCCCGGGATTGAGAGTGGCATGCAGCATGGCCATCGGCGTGTGGGTCATGCCCGGACCGGCATGGCCGTCGATGTCGCCGGCGATGAGCCGGGCGAGCGCCCCCCCGTCAGGAGAGGACAGCAGGGCGACCCGGCCGGCTCCAATGTCCTGGTAACGCGGCGGCGTCCACTTCTCGGCAGCGGGAAGGTTGACCCACAGCTGGATGCCGTGGAACAGGCCTCCGCTCATCACCAGCGCCTCGGGCGGCGTCTCGATGTGGAGGATACCGGCGCCGGCCGTCATCCATTGGGTGTCACCGTTGGTGATCAGGCCGCCGCCGCCGGTGGAGTCCTGATGCTGGAAGGTGCCGTCCAGCATGTAGGTGACGGTCTCGAAGCCACGATGCGGGTGCCAGGGCGTGCCCTTGGGCTCGCCCGGCGCGTACTCGACCTCACCCATCTGGTCCATGTGGATGAAGGGATCGAGATGCTGCTGATCAACACCGGCAAACGCGCGCCGAACGGGAAATCCCTCACCCTCCAGGCCGCTGGGGGCCGAGGTGACGGTGGTCACCGGCCGCGGCGCGGCGGTGGCCCGGTCGGGGCTGCTGATGCGGGGAAGGGCGAGAGGGTCGTCGACGGTGACAGCGGGCATGGGCTCGGCTCCTCAACAGAATTAGTTGCTTGGTCAATTATATACCGCCGGTGCTCGCTTTCACTCGGGGAGAGCATCCTCGGCCGCGGAGATGTCGGCTTCGAGGGCCAGGAGAGCCGCCCTGGAGGAGCCCGCCGCTCGAGAATTCCCGGCTTTCGGGGAGGGCCGAGCAGCCGCGGGGCGGTGCCTCACACGCTTCCCGGCAGCGACCGGGCGCCTCCCCGCGCGAGCCACATCCGATCCACCGGCGCGGCTTCTGGCCGGTCCCGGCCCTCCGCCGTTGGGCCGGCCGCGAACCGTGGCCGTGGAGGGGGGCCTCGGCGCCTCGGGTCCACCGGAGTCCTGGCGCTGACGGTCCCGAACCAGGTCGGTATAGCCGCCGATCACCCGGCGAACGCGCCCCTCCTCGAGTGCCCACGTCTCGGTTGCCACGGCATCGATGAGGGCACGGTCGTGAGTGACCAGCACGACGCCGCCGGGATAGCGGAGCAGGGCCTCCTCGAGCACCTCCTGGGCCGGAATGTCGAGGTGATTGGTCGGCTCGTCCAGCAACAGCAGATTGGTCTCCTCCATTGCCAGCTTGCCCAGCAGAAGGCGAGCCCGCTCACCGCCGCTGAGCTCACCGACCTCCTTGTGGACATCGTCCCCGCTGAAGAGCAGCGCACCCAGCACGTTGCGGCCGCGATCGGCTCCCATAGGGTGGTCGGCGAGCACGTCCTCCAGGACGGTGTGGGCCTCATCTCCGGCGTGGGCACGGGTGACGCCCTCCACCACGGTGTGGGCCTCATTGCTGCTGTGGGCACCGGTGCCTTCCTCGAGCGCGCCAGCAGCCCTACCAGTGGTGTGAGCCGGGGTGACATCCTCGTCCCCCCGCCGGAGATCCTGGCGGTAGAGGCGGCGCTGCAGGCCCGCCGCAGCCGAGACCTTGCCCCGGAGGGGCGGCTGCCCGCCCGCCAGCGTGTGGAGCAGGGTGGACTTCCCGGTACCGTTGGCACCGACGATGGCGATGCGATCGCCGGGCGCGATGGTGACCCGGCCCAGTGAGACAAGCACCTTTCCATCACGTCCGATATCCACCTCTGCGCTTGTCCTGAGCAATATGTTCGGCCGCGGCGCCGCCGAGAAACGCAACCGGAGGCGCCGGTCGCGGACCGGTGCCGGGGTCCGGGGCAGCCGATCGAGCTGCTTCTGGCGTCCGCGCGCCTCGCGGGCACGCTGCCCCGCCCTGTAACGGCGGATGAACTCCTCCTGATGGCGGATGTGCGTCTGCTGCGTCTCCCACTCCTTCCGCCGCCGCGCCCGCCTCTCTCCGCGGAGCGACACGTAGTGGGCGAATGCCCCGGGATACTCCTCGGCGGTGCCCTGACTGAGCTCGAGCACCCCCGTGCACACACGATCCAGGAATCGCCGGTCATGTGACACCAGGACGAAGGCCACCCCCACGCCGGCCATGAACCCCTCGAGCCACTCAATGGCCTGCAGGTCGAGGTGATTGGTGGGCTCATCGATGAGCAGGAGGTCGGCATCCTGAACCAGCAGCTTGGCCAGCTCGACGCGTCGCTTCTGTCCGCCGCTGAGATCGGCGGGGCTGCACCCCTCCACGTCACTCAGGCCCAGGCCGCCGAGGGCCTCTCTGGCCCGGGACTCGAGGTCGTAGCCACCCGAGTCCTGGTAACGATGCTGTACATCACCGTAGCGATCGAGGACCGGCTGCACCTCCGCGCCCGGCTCCGCCATGCGCTGCTCGAGCACCGCAAGCTCGTGGCGCATGGCGGAGAGGTCGCCGCGCGAGGCCATCACTTCACCGAGCAGGGTGCCGGCCACAGGCTCGGGAGCGTCCTGGGGTAGGTGTCCGATCCGGATGCCCCGCCGCCGTTCGACCTCGCCCTCGGTGGGCTCGAGCGTACCTGCCAGCACCGCCAGCAGGGAGGACTTTCCCGCTCCGTTTGCTCCCACGACCGCCAGACGATCGCGGGCCTCCAGGCGGAGGTGGACTTCATGGAGCACCATCTCGGCACCGAATGCAACGCCGACACCGGTGCAGACGACGAGCGACATCACGATCAGTGTGCCGCCTGCACGGTGCCCGACGA
>JBHELP010000012.1:0-5321 GCA_046263035.1 Candidatus Dormibacteria bacterium
GCTGGCCCTGTTGGTGGGAACCCCCCTGGGATTGGTGGTGGCCAGGGTGCGCATGGTGCGACTGGCGATCGGGTCGCTCATCTCCGCTCTCCAAAGCCTGCCCTCGGTCACCTGGGTGCCGTTGGGAATCGTCTGGTTCGGGCTGAGCGAGGCCACCATCCTCTTCGTTGTGGTCATGGGAGCGCTGCCCTCCATCGCCGGGGGGCTTGTCTCAGCGGTCGACACCATCCCGCCCGGATTGCTGCGGACGGGCGCCGCCATGGGCGCCGGCCGGTGGCAGATGTACCGGCATGTGATCCTCCCCGCCGCCCTGCCCGGGTACATTGCCGCCGTCAAGCAGGCGTGGGCGTTCTCCTGGCGCTCGCTGATGGCCGCTGAGCTCATCACCTTCAGCCCTGAGCTTCGCCTGGGCCTGGGGCAGCTGCTGGACAGCGGCCGCCAGCTTAACGACATGTCGCTGGTCGTGACATCCATCGTCCTCATCCTGGCCGTTGGTGTCGCCGTCGACGTGTTGGCCCTGGGCCCGCTGCATCGGCGGGTGCTCCGCGTGCGCGGGCTGGCCGTGGGCGCCTGAGCGGCTTCAGTGGAGTCGCCGGACCATATTCAGCAGACGCACAGGACCAGCTCGCTCGATCAGGCCTTCAACAGTCCGCCTGCAAGGCGATCAAATGAGGGGTCCTGGAGGATGTCGGCGTCCGGCTGACACCGCGTGAACGGCCCCTTCGGCAGCCTTCAGCTGAGCGGCTCGGCCAGTGCGACGATGATGCGCGCGGGACCGCGGACGTAACAGAGCCGGTAGCTGTCCTCGTACTGCTCCAGCTCACCAACGAGTTCGGCGCCGTGGCTGTGCAGGCGGGCAAGGACGTCCTCAATGTCGTCGACGGCGAACATGATGCTACGTATGCCCAGCGTGTTCGCCGGTGCGCTCTCCGGCTCAGTGCTGACCGCCGCCGGCGTGTGGAACTTCGTCAGCTCAAGCCGGCCGTGGCCGTCCGGGGTCCGCATCATTGCGATGTCGACTCGGACATCGTCGAGCCCGCTGATACGGTCGACCCAACGTCCCCCGACCGGTGCCTCGCCCTCCAGCTCCATGCCAAGTTCGACAAAGAATGCTTTTGCAGCCTCAAGGTCCTCGACAACGACGCTGACATGGTCCATCCGCTGAATCGTCATGTCCCCGAGTGTGGGGGTCGGATGTGAGGCCATGCCGGCGAGGGGTGGCGCCGTCGGCTCGTCGATCTCGGCGTCTGTGGAGCGCTCGGAGCACGATCGATGTATTGGTGAGTAACGTCAGCGTGAGTGTGGCCTGTCGGGCCAAAGTGGCGTTTGGCCTTGGTGCCTCGTCGATGTTCGTGAGTGACGTCAGCTGGGGGCGGGCTCAGGCGTTCGTGAGGCTCGGGTGCGGGCGAGGCGGCAGGGGCTTGGCCGTCCCGGCATGCAGGTACACTGGTCAGGGAGATGCCGCTTTCCGAGTTGCTGGAACGGGCCAGATATCTTACCGAGACGGATCTGGAGAAGGTCCGCCGCGCCCACCGGGTCGCCGACGAGGCTCATCGCGGCCAGCTTCGGCTGAGCGGCGAGCCCTACATCGAGCATCCGCTGGCGGTGGCCGGCCTTCTCGCCGAGCTGGGGCTCGACGCCGACACCCTGGCGGCGGCGGTCCTTCATGACACTGTCGAGGACACCGACGTCACCACCGAGCGGCTTCGCGAGGAGTTCGGCGAGCACGTGGCCCGGCTTGCTGAGGGCCTCACCAAACTGCGCAAGCTCCACCAGCACTCCCGTGAGCGGGAGCAGGCCGAGAACATACGGAAGATGCTCGTCGCCATGGCCGAGGACATCCGGGTGGTGCTGATCAAGCTCGGCGACCGCCTCCACAACATGCGCACCGTGGGCGCTCACACGCCGGAGAGGCGGCAGCGCATCAGCCGGGAGACGCTGGACATCTTCGCGCCGCTGGCTCACCGTTTGGGCATCTGGCAGATGAAGGATGAGCTCGAGGATCTCGCCTTCGCCCAGCTGGATCCCGACAATTACCAGGCCATCAAGAACCGGCTCGCCGGCGAGATGCGCGAGCGGGCGCAGTTCATCGATGAGGTGACCCCCGTTCTCGCCGGCGAGCTGGCCAGGGTGTCGGTGCGAGCCGAGATATCGGGCCGGCCCAAGCACATCTACAGCATCTTCGAGAAGATGCGCCGAGGGGCCAAGGAGTTCGACGAGATCTACGACCTCGTGGCCATTCGAGTGCTGGTCGACTCCATCAAGGATTGCTACAGCGCCCTCGGTGTCGTGCACTCCCGCTGGAAGCCCATCCCCGGTCGATTCAAGGACTACATAGCCATGCCCAAGGGAAACGGCTATCAGTCGCTCCACACCACCGTGGTCACCCACACCGGCCAGCCGATGGAGATTCAGATTCGCACCCACGAGATGCACCACACATCGGAGTACGGCATCGCCGCCCACTGGCGCTACAAGGAGGGCACGCCTCAGAAGCGTGCCCGGCTCGACGACCGCTACGAGTGGCTGGGGCTGCTGATGGACTGGCAGAAGGAGTTGCTCGACGCCGAGGCCTTCGTGGATACGGTCAAGATCGACATCTTCCAGGACGAGGTCTTCGTCTTCACCCCCAAGGGGGATGTGCGCTCCCTGCCCATGGGCAGCACTCCCATCGATTTCGCCTACCGGGTGCACACCGACGTCGGTCACCGCTGCATCGGCGCCAATGTCAACGGCCACATGGTGTCCTTGGACTATCGCCTCAAGAACGGGGACATCGTGGAGGTTCTCACCACCAAGGCACGCCACGGCCCTTCCCGCGATTGGCTGGCCTTCGTGAAGACCAGCAGCGCCAGGGAGAAGATTCGCACCTGGTTCAAGAAGGAGCGCCGCGAGGAGAACATCCAGAAGGGTCGCGAGCAGCTGGACAAGGAGTTCCACCGCATGCGCCAGGTCGGTCTCAGCAGCATCAGGGAGGAGCGGCTGGCCGAGCTGTCCCGGGAGTTCAAGTTCAACAGCCTGGACGACTTTCTCGCCGCCGTCGGCTACGGCGACATCAGCGCCCGCAGCGTGGTACTCAGATACAGCTCACAGGACGCCCCGCCACGGCGCGGTGAGGATCACGCCCTGGGCATACCTCTGACGGGAACGTCAACCCCCTCCGGCACGGTGCGCGTTCATGGCATGGTCGAGGTCCTGACCACCCTGGCCAACTGCTGCAGCCCGGTGGCGGGGGAGCCGATTCGCGGCTACATCACCCGTGGCAAGGGTGTCACCGTGCACCGATCGAGCTGCGTCAACATGCGCAACGCCCACGACAGGGAGCGCCTCGTCGACGTGGAATGGGAGGGAGACGGACGTCAGCTCTATCCCGTCGGCATCAAGATCCATGCGTGGGACCGCACCGGCCTTCTCCGCGACATCGCCGGGATCATCGCCGAGTCGAAGATAAACGTCAGCGGCGCCGACGTGCAGGTGAAGGAGGACAAGACGGCGGTAATCTCCACGGTGGTCGAGATCCAGAATCTCACCCAGCTGAGCCGTCTGCTGGAGCGCCTCGAGGGCGTACGCGATGTTCACAGCGTGGCCCGGGATGCCAACTGACCCGGTTCAGGCGCTGCCCTCACCGGAGAGTCCGCGGCGCCGCTCCTCCCAGAAGGAGAGGCGCAGGCGATAGCGGTTTGCCTGGTGGAGGAGCAGAACCCTGTCCACGTCAACCTCGGCGCGGACGTCGGCGGAGCTGACGTCAATCCTCTCTCGGATCTGAGCCAGCAAGGCCTGTTTGAAGGAGAGCAACTCCGAATAGACCGTGCACCAGTGCATAGCATCGTCGACGAACATGCTGCTGGGGTTCTCTCCGGGAAGGAGGGCGGAGGCTGCGGCGGCTCGATCGGCAGCCTCCTCGACCGAGGGCTCACCCCGCTCGCCGTCGAGGGGCATCTCGAGTCGGCTCATACCCCCCATGAGCCGTCCGCCAAGGCACCGGTGTGAGAAGGTCCGATGGCGTACATACGCATACAGTACGCCTTACCAGGTGGTCAACAACTCCGAAGGGCGCCCACCGTAGACTTCGGCAGAATGTCTGCCATCGCTCCGCCCCGGGGGACCAGGGACCTTCTCCCGGCCGATGAGACGGGCCGGCGGTGGTTGCTGACCACCCATGACCGCCTGGCGGCTGGCTTCGGCTACCAGCTCATCGACACGCCAATCTTCGAGTCCACCGAGCTCTTCGCCCGAGGTGTCGGGGCGGGGACCGACGTGGTCGACAAGGAGATGTACACGTTCGTGGACCGCGGTGGGCGTTCGGTGACATTGCGCCCCGAGGGGACGGCGGGAGTCCTGCGAGCGGTGCTCGGGGCGCGCCTCCTCGATGACTTCAAACCGGTGCGAGTGCACTACGCGGGCCCGATGTTCCGCTACGACCGGCCCCAGCGGGGCCGCTACCGGCAGTTCTCGACGGCCGGGGTGGAGTGCATCGGCGAACGCTCGCCGCACCTTGATGCGGAGGTCATCGAGCTGGCCGCCACAGTCTTCAGCAGCCTGGGGATCGCGGATATCTCGCTTCAGGTCAACACCCTGGGCGACCTCGAGGATCGACGGCGGTACCGTCAGGCGCTCATCGATCACTTCTCGCCATTGCGCCAGGAGCTCTGCGAGACGTGCCGTCACCGGCTTGACGTCAATCCGCTCCGTCTCCTCGACTGCAAGGTCGATGCGCCCCTGGTCGCCGGCGCGCCCTCCATGGCGGGGTCCCTGAGCTCGGCAAGCGCCGCCTATTTCGACACCGTGCTCGCCGCACTGCGTGCCGCCGGCGTCGCCGCCCAGGTCAATCCCACGCTGGCTCGCGGGCTGGACTACTACAGCGACACCGCGTTCGAGTTCTGGCACACCTCGCTGCAGGGGGCTCAGAACGCCCTCGGTGGGGGAGGCCGCTACGATGGCCTGGCCGAGATCATCGGCCATCAGCCCACCCCCGGCGTTGGTTACGGGCTCGGTGTCGACCGGATCCTCGACGTGGCCGCCAACCTCGGCCTGGTCCCCGGCGCGGCCCCCGTCTGCGCCGTCGTGGTCGCCGCTGTGGGGGGTGAGGGCAGGACACCCGGGGGGGACATAGGGAGCACGGCACCCGATGCCGCCGGCAGCCTTCCCCATGCCGCGGGCAGCCTTCCCGATGTCGCCGGCAGCCTTCCCCATGCCGCCGGCAGCCTTCCCGATGCCGCCGCCGGCGTGGCGCGCAGGCTCCGCCGCGAAGGCATTGCGACCGTTCACGACGTCAGCGATCCGCGCCTGGAGCGGAAGCTCCGGGAGGCGGATCGCCGGGG
>JBHELP010000013.1:0-5109 GCA_046263035.1 Candidatus Dormibacteria bacterium
CACCACGTCCATGAGCAGCGGATCGTCCTGCCCCGGCCCCTCGGCGACGACGGAGATCATGGTGCGGCGCTCGGTGGTGAACTGGCCGGCCGCGAACGCCTCGATGGCCCCGGGCAGGTCGGTGATCAGGACGTCGGTGAGAAAGCCGAGACGGCCGCGGTTGATGCCCAGCACCGGGATGCCCCGGGGACCGGCGAGACGCGCGCCGTACAGGAAGGTGCCGTCGCCACCGACGGTGATGAGCAGAGCGGTGTCCTCGCCATGTTCGTTCACCGCCGGCTCGGGGCCCTGGACCGCTGTCCAGACCTCGAACCCACACGCCTCGGCTCGCTGGACACCGGCCCGGACAAGGTCCTCCTCACCGGGGTGAATCAGGAATCCCAGGCTGCGCGGCGCCGTCATGACCGAGCTTCGCCACGCGCTGGGGCAAGGACCAGATGCACGAACCACTCCTGGTTGCCCTTCGCCCCCCGCACGGAGGCGGGAACCGGGTCGGAAGCTGCCCGCGCCGCCAGCGTCCCCTCGGCCCAGGCGATGAGGTCGCGAGCCCCCATCTCGGCGGCGCCGGGATCCCTGACCACGCCTCCCCGGCCGACGGCGTCGCGCCCAAGCTCGAACTGCGGCTTGAACAGGGCGACGACCTCGGCTGCAGGGGCGAGGCGGCCGAGAACCGGCAGCACCAAACGGAGGGAGATGAAGGACAGATCAAGAGTTATCAGCGTTGGTGGTGGACCGGGCAGCTCGCTGAGCAGCCGGACATTGGTGCGATCCATCACCAGCACCCGATCGTCGCCGGCGAGGCGGGGGTCCAGTTGCCCCTGGCCGACGTCCACCGCGTAGACAAGCCGAGCTCCCCGGCTCAGCAGCACATCGGTGAAGCCTCCTGTCGAGGCTCCGCTGTCGAGCGCGACCCGGTCACGGCAACTGACGGTGAAGGCGTCGAGGGCGGCATCCAGCTTCAGACCTCCCCTACCGGCCCACGGGTGATCGCGGCCGATCACCCTGATCCGCTGCTCCTGACCCACCCGCTGGGCGGCACTGCGGGCGGCGGCGCCCTCCACCTCGACCATGCCTGCGGCAATCAGGGCTTGGGCCCGCTCCCGGCTGGGAGCCAGCCCCAGCTCGACGAGCGAGAGGTCCAGCCGCGTTCGTGGCGACGTCTCTGGCATGATGACCATGCTACACAAATCTGTGGACGAGGTCAGAAGGGAATGTCATCCGGATCGATGGGCAGCGGGCGCTGGCGCTCCGGCTGGACGGCCCGTGCTCGCGCCGGCTGGGGTGGAACGTCTGGTGGCGGGGAAGCGCCATCGATTGGCTTCTCGATCACCCGGCCACTTCCGCCGACGACCAGCTGGGTGACCTTCTGCTCGGTGCGATCCAGCAGCGCGGCGCAGTGCTGGGCGAGGCGGGAGCCCCGCTCATAGCAGGCGATCGCCTCGTCCAGGTCGACGTCGCCCTTCTCCAGCTTTGAGATCACGGTGTCCAGCTCGGCGAGGGCACGCTCATAGCTGAGGCCGCCGAGATCCTCACTCATGGCGGTTCATCGTACATCCGTTCGCGGTCGCCGTCGACCCCCGTCCACATTGGCCCCTCCACCCGGCGACGCCGCCCCTTCTGTGCGCACGTCCATCCCCTTCGCCGGCGATGTCAACCCCTTCGCCGGCGATGTCGGCCCCTCGGCCGGCGATTCCGACCCCGCTGCCCCGGAAGGAGTCACCCGCACGTCGACGACGTCGCTTCGGGCCTCACCGCCGGGCAGGCGCGTGCGCAGGCGCTGCCCGGGACGGAGGGAGGTCGCCGAGGCGACCACCCGGCCCGAGGCGTCGTCGAGGGTGATCGAATACCCGCGCTCGATGACCCGCTCCGGGGACAGGGCCTGCAACCTGACGTCACGGTGGACGACCGCGGCGCGGCGAGCGGTGAGGAGGCCGCGCAGCGACGCCTCGAGGCGGTCGGTGCGGCGCCGGAGACCCTCGCGCTGGGCCGGCAGCCGTATCAGGGGCGATTGCATCTGGAGGTTGGCGGTGGCTGCGGCGAGCCGCCGTTGCTTGACCGCCACCTCACTGAGGAGCGCCCCCCGCAACCGGGAGACGGTCCCGTCCAGGTGCTGCCTCAGCCCGGGCAGCCGCTGCAAAGGCGACAGGCGGCGCAGCCGCTCGGCCAGACGCTCCCCGCTCTGGCGCTTGACATCGAGGCCGTGTTGCACGGCCTGGTCCAGGCGCGCCGAACGGCCGGCGATGTCGGCGCGAAGCTGGGTGAAGCTGGGCACGACGACCTCGGCCGCGGCCGACGGCGTGGCGCCGCGGCGGTCCGCCACCTGGTCGGCGATGGTCAGGTCGGTCTGGTGGCCGATCCCGGTAACCACCGGCACCCGGGATCGCCGGATGGCCCGCGCGAGGGCCTCGTCGTTGAAGGGCATCAGGTCCTCTACCGCCCCGCCGCCCCGGACGAGAAGGATGACCT
The DNA here is from genome assembly GCA_046263035.1 of Candidatus Dormibacteria bacterium. Classification (GTDB taxonomy): domain Bacteria; phylum Chloroflexota; class Dormibacteria; order Aeolococcales; family Aeolococcaceae; genus JBHELP01. The sequence goes on from JBHELP010000013.1 coordinate 2,467, forward strand.
CGACGCCGCCGATCATCTGCGCCCTGGCGAGAGCGGTCACCAACGTCGGCGCCGCCCCCTCGCCCTGCACGGTGGCCGGAGAGAGGACGACATCGACGCCGGGGGCGCGGCGTTCCATGACCGTGCACACGTCCCGGAAAGCGGCGCCGGTTCGCGAGGTGACCACGGCGACCCGCCGGGGCAGCACCGGCAGGGGCCGTTTGCGACCGTCGTCGAGGAGACCCTCGGCGGCGAGCCGACGGCGGCACTGCTCCACGGCCAGCGCCAGGGCGCCGACGCCGCTGGGATCCAGGCGCTCCACGTAGAGCTGATAGGTGCCCCCCGCCTCATACACGTCGAGCCGGCCGTGGGCGATGACGGTCATGCCGGCCTCCGGCCGGAAACCGATGCTCCTGGCGTGGGTGCGGAAACACACGCATCGCAGCGAGGCGCCGGCGTCCTTGAGAGTGAAATACAGGTGGCCCGAGGTCGCCGAGCTGAGGTTGCTGACCTCCCCCTCGACGAGCACGTCCTCGAGCTCGGGGGCGGCGGCCATGGCTCCGCGAACGATCGCCGTCACCTGGGACACCGTGAAGGGCGAGCGCCCGGCTGTGGGAAACACGTCCCCCGGCGGCCGGCCGCTCACCCTGCCTCCCCCGCCGGAAGCCGGCCCGGGCCGCCGCCCTCGAGACGGGGGACCGGAGCACGACGGGAAAGCCTCGCTCCCCCTCCCAGCGCACCGCCGCCTGCCCGAGCTGCGCCACGGCGGCTGTCGCCGTCCGGGCGGATGGCCACCGTCGGTCCGGTCGCCACATGCCCGAGGACACCATTGACGAAGCCGGCAGCCTCCTGTCCCGCGTAGGTCTTGGCCAGCTCGACGGCCTCGTCGATGATCACCGCTGCGGGGGTGTCCGGCGCACATAGCAACTCGTACGTGGCCAGGCGCAGCACCGCCCGCTCGACCTTGCCGAGGTTGTCGAGGTCCCAGTGGGTGCTCGCCTCGGCAATGGCCGCGTCCACCTCCGGCCGGCTCTCCAGCAGACCCCGCACCAGCACATCGGCGAAGCCTGCGATATCGCCGGTGACGTGCATGTCCTCGCATTGGTAGGCGAGCGCCGACGCGGCATCCGTGTCGCGGCCCTCCAGCTCGAAGGTCACCCTCAGGGCCACCTCCCGGCCGCGATGGCGGCGACCGGTGCTCCGGGCGCCACGCCGCGAGGACGGTGACGCCGTCATCCCGCCGCGATGATGCCGGCGCGACCGCCGGCAGCCGGCCGGGGCCGGGGCATCGGGCTCACCGCCGCGCCCTGATTGCGATACGGGGTCATCACGGAAAGACCACCTCGCTGACGAAGACATTGACCGCCGCGAGCCGCAGATCCAGCATGCGCTCGATGGCACGGGCGATGGCCTGTTGGACCTGGGCACCGACCACGGGCACGCTGCTCCCGGAGTCCATGGCCATCCAGACATCGATGGTCAGCGAACCGTCCTCCGCCATGCGGACGCGCACGCCGCGGTGGGCCACCGGCCGGCGCAGGATACGATCGATCTGCTGGCCGCCGGGCCGGTACATGGCCCGCACACCGTCCACGTCGAGGGCGGCGAGCGCGGCGATCCACGCCACCACCTCGTTGGCCACCCGGATGGAACCGGGGGAGTCCCGGCCGTCAGCTCCGGAGGCCAGCTCCAGGGGGGGATCGCTGACCGTGCCCTCTGCAGGAGCCGTCATCCGCTAGACACGCTCCATGTATTTGCCAGTCCGGGTGTCAACGCGAATGAGCTCCTCCTCGTTGACGAAGAGTGGCACCTCCACGGTCAGACCGGTCTCCAGGGTGGCCGGCTTGGTGCCCGCGTTGGCGGTGTCCCCGCGGAATCCGGGGTCCGTCTGGATCACCCGCAGCTCGACGGCGGCGGGCAGCTCCACTCCAAGGATCCGGCCCTCGTACTGGAGCAGGCCGAGATTGTCGTTCTCCCTCAGATAGCGGACCGCGTCACCGAGCTGCTCGAGGCTCACCGTTATCTGGTCGTAGCTGGTCAGATCCATGAGGATGAAGTGGTCCCCGTCCCGGTAGAGGTACTGAACGTCGGTGCGCTCGATGCGCACCCGTGCCAGCTTCTCCTCGGGCCGGAAGGTCTCCTCGGTGACCGACCCCGAGAGCAGGTTCTTGAACTTCGTGCGGACGAAGGCGCTGCCCCTGGCCTGCTTGACATGCTGGAAGTCCATCACCTGGAAGAGCTCCCCGTTGCGCTCGAAGGTGGTGCCCAGCCGGAGATCTGAGGCGGTCAGCACGTCAGCCATCGATCACAGCCTACCGGTCGCGTCGCACCAGCCGGACCATGGCCTCCAGGGCAAGCAGGTAGCCGTCCGGGCCCAGCCCACTGATCACCCCGGTGGCCGCCTCGCCGGTCAGGGAGAGCCTGCGATAGGGCTCGCGCACGTGAATGTTGGAAAGGTGAACCTCGATGACCGGCCGCGAGAAGCTGCGCACCGCGTCGAGCAGGGTGACGCTGGTGTGGGACAGCCCCGCCGGGTTGATGATGCAGCCGTCCGCCGTCTCCCGCTCGGCCTCCAGGGCGTCTATGAGCACACCCTCATGGTTGCTCTGCATCAGGCGTATCTCGACACCCAGCTCCGGGGCCCGCGACGTCAGCGACCGCTCG
>JBHELP010000014.1:0-4188 GCA_046263035.1 Candidatus Dormibacteria bacterium
AACCCGCGCACGCGCAGCATCCCGTGGAGAACGCCGCTTCGCTCGTTGCGATAGACGGTTCCCAGCTCGGCAAATCGCAGGGGCAGCTCGCGATAGGAGCGGTTGCGGCTCTTGTAGATGAGAATGTGAAAGGGGCAGTTCATCGGCTTGAGCTGATAGGGACGTTCGTCGATGTACATCGGTCCGAACATCCCGTCGGCGTAGAAGTCGAGGTGCTTGCTGGTCTCCCAGAGTCCGCGCTGGGCGATGTGCGGGCTGAAGACCTGCTCATACCCTCCGGTGCGATGTGCGGTCCGCCAGTGATCCTCGATGATGGTGCGCACCAGGCCGCCCCTGGGGTGCCATAGCACCAGCCCGGCGCCGAGCTCGTCGCTGGTGCTGTACAGGTCGAGATCGCTGCCGAGGCGGCGATGATCGCGGCGTCTGGCCTCCTCCAGACGCTCCAGGTGGGCGTCGAGCTCCGCTTTGTCGAACCAGGCTGTGCCGTACACTCGCTGGAGCTGCTCATTGCGCTCGTCGCCGCGCCAGTACACCCCGGCAACGCGCAGGAGCTTGACGGCGCGCAGCCGACCGGTGTCCGGCACATGCGGTCCCCGGCACAGATCTGTGAACTCACCGGTCCGGTAGACGCTCACCGTATCGACGTCCTCGCTGAGCCTGTCGATAATGTCCACCTTGAAGGGCTGCTCCATCTCGGCGAACAACCGTCGCGCCTCCGCGCGGTCCATCACCTCGCCGCGAAAGGGTATCTGCCGTTTGCTGAGCCGGCGCATCCGGTCCTCGATGGCACCGAGGTCGGCATCGCTGAAGCGGGCTCCGCCGGGAAGCCGGAAATTGTAGAAGAAGCCATCCTGGATCGACGGACCGACATCGTACTGCGCCCCGGGGAACAGCTCCGTGACCGCTGCCGCCATGAGATGCGCGGCACTGTGGCGCAGGATGTCGAGGGTCAGCTCTGCGGGCGGCTCCAGTGGAGTTCCCGCCTCGAGAGAATCATCCGTCCCCTCGACCTCCACATTCGCCATCAGCCGATTCTACGGGCGCCATGGTGCGCACCGTCCCGTGGGATGCCGAAAGACGGTTCGGGGCAGCCACGTACACGCATGCGCCGTCTGGTGCCGGTGCCGGAAGAGGCTTGCTGGCCGCATGCACACGCAGGCGCCGTCCCCAGCGGTGCCGGAAGGGGGTTGCTGGCCGCGCGCACACGCATGCGCCGTCCGGGGCGGTGCCGGACAGTTCCTGGGTAGCACGCGTACGCGTGCCCCCCCGGCGGCGGCGCCGCGGCCGTTTGGAACCCACCGCCGCGCGCAGCGGCCGCAGGACACCGCTAGCCGGCGAAGCGCGCCATGCCCGAGGGAATGTCCTCGCGATCGCGGGACATCATGGCGATCTCCTCCTCGGGATTCATCGTCCACGTCTGTGAATCGAAGCTCAGCTGCCGCGCCATGGGAACGATGGTGCGACGGTTTCCGCGACGGGCCTGCCGGCGGAGGCGCTCATGTCTCTCCGGATCGATGGAGCAGCAGCGAACGCTGCAGTATTTGCCGGTGGGCTTCTTGACCATCTCGCCACACCCTCGTCGCGCGCAGTGTCGTCGTGCGGTCATGTTGCCTCCAACGCCACGTCCGTCCTCCAATCCACGGTCGCAGTCTACGCTCCGTTCTGACGTCGATGTCAAGCCCCAAAACAGCGGCGTGCGATGGCGATGGTGCGTTCTGATTGCGCCCTTAGCGAACACGACCTGTGAACAGTGTGGAGAAGTGCGCTCGCGCGAGTTTGTTCATCGGCGAGGCCCTGTGCGAAAGCTGTGCTCAAGCGTTCGCAGGGTGCTCTCAAACGAAGGAGCGGGCGGCCTCTCGCTCGTCGAGAAATGCCCACCAGGCGTCGGCCGCACGCGTCGCCGCCCCGGCCACGGGAGGCCGGATCAGCGCCGATCGCGTCAAGAGCCTCGGGTCCCATGCGGCGTGGTCGGTGTTAAGCTCAGCGTGGACGTCCCAGAAGGCGGTGGCGCCCCGGTCCGGTCCGTGGTCCCGTCGAAGGCCCTGCCCCCTGGCGGCGGCAACCTCCGGAAAACTGCATCTCATAGGCCACGATCGCCGCCAGCCCTCGCATCACACTCTCATCCGTCAAAGTGCCATAGGTGTCCAGAAGTGCACGTGTCGCGGGACTCGGGTGAGTGGTGCCGCAACCACCAAGGGTGGCAGTGAAGTCGTCGAACAGCTGCACATGGGTCACCGGTCCTCGCACACTGCCATTCTGCGTACCGGTACCGATGCCGGGGGGCTCGGGTCGGAGGGGGGTCCTCCGACATCGTCGTCAAGGTTGCGAGCGAGCAACTCGCGCGCGGCACGGTCGTCGACACCGTCGACGATGCTCCGCAGATGGCCGGGAAAGCAACCTCGAAGTAGCGGTACTGGGCGGCATACGCACACAGCTCATCACGACCAGCGTCACCACGCTGCCAGCGCCGTAGAACGAGATGCGTGAGCAGATGACGGTTGACAATGATCTGGCGGGTCGCGGCGTGCGCATTGTGTTCATGACTGGACCTCATGCAGGTGTCGCGTGTTGTCGGACGCGCAGCACAACCCCTGCGAATGGTGGGCGCATCAGGGATCGAACCTGAGACCTCTGCGATGTCAACGCAGCGCTCGTACCAACTGAGCTATGCGCCCGAACCTGGCTCGGGGCAACCGCCTCGGGGCCGCACCCCGATCATACCAAGGGGGCCGACCACCCTCCCAGGGAGGGGCCGGCGTCGAGCCGGCCGGACCAGGGCCCACCCTCCTCGAGCAGAGGCGGCTGGCCGGGAGGCTCCAGGCCGCTGGGCACGGAGGCGAGGGCGCTGAGCAGATGGTGGTCGGTCACCGCCACCTGGAGGACTCGCTCGCAGTTGTGACAGATGACGTGGAAGGACTGGGGTGCGTCTATGGGCCGGAGCAGCCACTGCCGATGGCGGCAGCCCTCGCAGGTCACAATCGCTCTCATCTCGCAACGCCTCCCAACGCCACCGCGGCCCACCTCAGACGAAGATCGCCAGACTGCCACGAGTGCGGTGCTCTCGCCCGGTTGACACAGGCACGTTTCAGGACCGTTACACTGCCGTTACGGTCGGTGCGCGGCGGCCAGTTCGCCCCCGTCACCTGGTCCCTCGTCTGCGGGCCCTCCTCCGTCCTCATCCAGAATGGCCACCTGCTTCCAGAAGCGGCTGCGGGCGAGCAGCGCCAGAGCCAGGAGCACCGTGCCGAGACCGGTCACCACCGCGCCCACGCCAAAGGCGTCAGCCAGGGTCCCGGCGAGCAGAAGCGGGATGGCCACGGCGGCGTTGATCACCGTGAAGATGCCGCCGAAGATCCGTCCGCGGCTCTCCTCCGTGGTGCGTTCCTGAAGCACGGTGAAGGCGGGGATGAGCACCGCTCCCAGACCGCACCCGAAGAGGGTTGCGGGAACGATCGCCATGGCGATGGACGCCGCGTCGGCGCCCAGGGAGTGGAGCAGGCGCGGGACCACGCCGAGGACGATCAGGGCAAGCCCCGCGCCGGCGAAAGCCACCACCATGGTGCGCGCTCGGGATAGCCGCCTCACCACCTGACCCAGGGCGGCGGCGGTGCCCACCATGCCCACGGTCGCCGGGATGAGCAGGATATAGGTGTCCTCCGGCGCCCGGTTGAGCACCGTGGCCATGTAGGGCGGCCCCAGGGCGAAGACGGTGAATACCACCACCAGCGCCACGGTGAGCTCACCGAGGGCGAGCCGCAGCGGCGGGCTGGCGCCGAGGATCACCAGTCCCTCGCGCAGCTCCCGCCACACCTCCTGGCTGGGCGCGGACCCCTTGGGGACCGCCCGCAGGCTGGTGCCCACCCTCCACACGCCCAGGGCGGCGGCGCCGAAGAGGCCGGCGGCGATGTAGAAAGGCGCCTGTGTGCCGAACAGACGTATGCACAGGGTGGCTGCGGGGACCCCGAGTACGAGCGTGATGATCACCGTGGACATGAAGAGCGAGGTCGCGTCCATGATCTGGTCGCGGTGGACCAGAGAAGGGATGCTCGCCGCCTCGGCCGGGGCGAATACCTGCCCCGCCGCGCTGAACAGGAAGGTGATGACGAACAGCGGCAGCACATGGTGGGCCGTCCCCGGCACGTTCTCGACCACCGGTATGAGAAGGATGAGCGCCCCCCGCACCAGGTT
>JBHELP010000015.1:0-6743 GCA_046263035.1 Candidatus Dormibacteria bacterium
CACCCGCAGCAAGATGTTCTGCTCATGCAGCGCCGCGTACCACGAGAGCAGGCCCAACACCACCACCTGCCCGGTGTGCCTGGGGCTGCCCGGCGCGCTTCCGGTGATCAACCGCCAGGCCATCGAGCTCGCCGTGCGCACCGCCCTGGCCCTCAACTGTGAGATCCCTCCCTTCACCAAGTTCGACCGCAAGAACTACTTCTATCCCGATCTGCCCAAGGGTTACCAGATCTCGCAGTACGACCTTCCGCTGTCGGCCGGGGGGCTGCTCGAGTTCAGCCTGGCCGGCGAGACCGTCCGCTGCGGGATCACGCGCGTCCATCTGGAGGAGGACACGGGCACCCTGCAGCACGCCGGCGACGTCCTCCAGACGGCGAGCTCCTCCCGTATCGACCTGAATCGTTGCGGGGTGCCGCTGATGGAGATCGTCGGCGAGCCCGACCTGCGCTCACCCGAGGCCGCCCGCGAGTACCTGGTGCGTCTCCGCCAGATCCTCGTGTACATCGGCGTCAACGACGGTAACCTGGAGCGCGGCTCCTTCCGCTGCGACGCCAACATCTCGCTCCGGGCTCGGGGCACGTCAGAGTACGGCACGCGCACCGAGATCAAGAACATGAACTCGTTCCGAGCGGTGCAGCATGCCCTGGAGTACGAGATCCGGCGGCAGACCGACATTCTTGACAGCGGTGGCACCATCATCCAGGAGACACGCGGCTGGGTGGAGTCGGAGGCGGCAACGGTGTCGCAGAGGTCCAAGGAGTCGGCGCATGACTATCGGTACTTTCCCGAGCCCGACCTGCCCTCGCTGGAGCTGGACGCCGCCTTCGTGGAGCGGGTCCGCGCCACGGTGCCGGAGTTGCCCGAGGCGAGAGCCCGGCGGTTCCGCGAGCAGTATCAGCTGAGCGACTACGACGCCGCGGTGCTCACCGACGTGCCGGCCGGCGCCGACACCTTCGAGTCCGTGGTTGCTGCCGGGACGCCGGCCAAGCTGGCGGCCAACTGGCTGATGGGTGACGTGGCCCGATTGGCGGCTGAGACCGGGTTGGCGCTGCCCGACTGCGGGCTCGGGGTGAGCGGTCTGGTGGAGCTGCTTCGGATGGTTCGGGACGGCACCGTGAACGGGGCCATCGCCAAGCAGCTCCTCGAGGAGCTCTATGTGAGCGGCGGCGACCCCGCCGCCCTGGTCCGCGAGCGTGGGCTGGGACAGGTCACCGACCAGGCGGCGCTTGCCGCCCTGGTCGACGAGGCGATCGCCTCGGGCTCCGGGGCGGCCGCCGACTACCGGGCCGGGAAGGCGTCGGCCCTGCAATCGCTGGTGGGGCAGGTCATGAAGGCCACCCGGGGGCGCGCCGACGCCCGCATCGTGAACCGGCTCCTCCGGGAGAGGCTCGACGGCTGAGCAGGCTGCCGGGCCCTCGCAGGCGTCAGGAGAGGGGAGGAAGCCCGCCGGCGGCTCCGCGTCGCCGCGTCGCCCCGGTGCCCGACACCTCCGGGGTGAGCGACATGAGGTCGAGTGCGGGCCGATGGTCCATGGTGGCGCCTGCCTGGTCCGGCTCGAGGACGGGACGACGGTGCTCGTGGACGGAGCCATCCCCGGGGAGCGGGTTGTCCTCGAGCTGGGTCATCGCAGCCACGGCAGCTGGTTCGGTCGTGCCGTCGACATCCTGGACCCGTCGCCACAGCGCACGGTTCCCCCCTGCCCCTATGTGCCGGACTGTGGCGGCTGCGATCTCCAGCACGTCGAGTACTCCCACCAACTGAACCTCAAGCGGGAGATCGTGGCGGATGCGCTGCGCCGCGCCCGTGTCCCCCTCGACGATGGGCTCATCGAGGTTCATGGCATGGAGACGCCATGGGCCTACAGGTGGCGTGGCGAATTTCATGTCATTCCCGGCCCCCAGGGCCTCCGCGACGCCACCCTGGGGTTCAACCGCGCTCGTAGCTGGCGTCCGGTGGCGGTGGAGCGCTGCCTGATTCACCACGACAGCGTCAACGACTGCCTGCCCGCCCTCCGCGATGCCGTACGCGCTGGTGGCAGCACGGGCCTCACCGTTCTTCACGTCACCGTCGGCGAGGACGGCGGCGAGCTTCTGGTCCGAGGACGCCCCCGGGCCGCCCTGGCGCCGAGCGCGGTGGATGATGCCTCATTGGGCCTCCCGGCGGGGCGCCGTCTCAGCACCCACTCGACGGCGCTCAGCTGGCGGGGCCAGAGCTTCCGGGTTGTCCCAGAGGCGTTCATCCAGGTCAGCTGGTCCCAGATGGATCTCCTGTACTCATGCGTGCTGCAGGGGCTGGGCGCAGTCGAGGGGCGCCGCATCATCGATGCCTACGCGGGCATCGGGGTTCTCGCCGCACTCCTGGCGGCTGCCGGTGCCGAGGTGGTCTGCATCGAGGAGAATCGCGCCGCCGCCACGCTGGGCGTTCGCAATGCCGAGCTCAACGGCGTGTCCGAGAGGGTCCACTACCGTGCCGAAACCGTGGAATCGGCGCTTCCCTCAGTGGGCTCCGAGCCGCCGGTCGACGCCGTCATCCTCGATCCGCCCCGGGCCGGTTGCGACCGCCGGGTCGTCGCCTGGCTGGCCCTCGCCGGTCCACCGAGGATGGTCTATGTATCCTGCGACCCCGCCACACTGGCTCGGGACCTGAGCGTACTGACCGGCTCCGGGCCATACCGGATCGAGCGCTTCCATATGGTCGACATGTTTCCCCAGACCCACCATGTGGAGTCCGCGGTGATCTTGTCGCGGGAGGCCTAGGGTGCCACGCCGTCGTGGTGGCCGCCCACGGGAAGGGCCGGCTCCGGTGGCGCCTCTGGAGCCTTTCCATTGGAGCGATGGTCCCGCTGCCCTGTGGACGGTGCGGCCGCCTGTCCCTGGGGCGGCGCGCGTCTCCGGAGACGCCCGGGCCGCGGCAGACGACGGTGGACATAGCTGACCTCGAAGAGGCGCTCCCCGGCAGTCTCACCCTGACCGCCCCGGCGGCTGACCAGGATGTAGCTGAGGGCAATGCCCGCGAAGATGAGGATGGCGTCGTAGCGGCCCTCCGGAAGCGGGAGTGAGATGCGCAGGTGGAGCACGGAGCGGGTGATCCGGTCGAGACCGGCCACGATGGTGGCTACCACTCCGGCATCGAACGCGAAGGCCAGCAGCAGACGGCCCCGCGAGGAGACTCCCGAGAAGGGGGAGATCTCGGGCCGTCCCCTGCCCCCCTTTCGGGCCGACCGATAGGCGACGACACCGAGCACGACCAGGATGGCGCCACTGAAGGCCAGCTCCGCGACGGCTCCGAGAAAGCGCTCGGCGGGAACGCCGACGGCGAAGCCGAGGAACGTGAGGACGCCGCACCAGACCACGGCGGCCGGCACCGCCCCCGTCATGAAGGTTCGGACGGGAACCTGAGCGGCTCCGGCGAGAAGGGTGGCATAGGGGCGCATGCCCGGGATGAGCCGGGTCAGTGCGATGCTGCCCGGCCCGGCATTGGTCATCCGCCGTGTGGTGCGGTCGTAGCCGCGCTTGGCGCCGAGCTTCCCGGCCAGGGAACGAAGGGGGCCGGGGCCCACCGCCCGCGCCCAGCTGTAGCCGATGAACGTGCCCAGCACCATGGCCACGCAGGCAAGGGGCAGAAAGACGAAGGGGGAGAGCCCGCCGCTGGCGATGAGCAAGCCCGCGACGATGAGCAGCGCCTCGCTGGGGGCGAAGGGCAGGGGGACACCGGCCTCGTCCACGACCAGCAGAGAGCAGATCAGGATGGTGGCGATGGTGCCGTGAAGACCGGTGAGAAAGCTCACGCGAGGAGACTCCTGTGGGACAGCGGCTTCTGAGCATACGGCCTTTGGACGGGGTGCCCGCTGGATGATGAGGATCCTGCGTCTTCAGCTCCGCGTCAGTGCCTCCCGCCCCCAGACCGGCTCGGGGCCCCGTCACACTTGAGGCGATGGCAGTCTCAAGGCCCGCGGAACCGGACCCCTTCGTTCACCTCCACACCCATACCGAGTACTCGCTGCTCGACGGCGCCGCCCGGATCGAGGCACTGGTGGAGGCGGCGCGGTCCATGGGTCAGCCGGCCCTGGCCATCACCGATCACGGCGTCCTCTACGGAGCTGTCGAGTTCGCCGCCGCTGCACGGTCGGCGGGCATAAAACCAATCCTTGGCTGTGAGATGTACATGGCGCCCCGCTCCCATCTCGACAAGGAGGCGAGAACGGACAGGGACCCGAGCCACCTCATCCTTCTCGCTCGCAACGAGACGGGCTACGCCAACCTGCTCACCCTGGTCAGCCGGTCGCACCTCGACGGTTTCTACTACAAGCCGCGGATCGACAAGCAGATGCTCGCCAACCACGCCGAGGGGCTCATCTGCCTGAGCGCCTGCCTCGGTGGCGAGTTGCCCCAGGCCATCCTCACCAACGGCATCGACGCGGCCGAGTCGGTGGCCCGCGAGCACATGGAGATGCTGGAGCCAGACAGCTACGCGCTCGAGCTGCAGGACCACGGCATCCCCGAGGAGGCGACCGTCCGAGAGGGTCTGGTGGAGATCGCCCGGCGCACCGGACTGCCCCTGGTGTGCACCAACGATTCCCACTACATCTCCGCCGCCGATGCCGAGGCGCACGACATCCTGCTCTGCCTGCAGACTGGAGCACGCCGCGCCACCGAGAAGCGTTTCCGATTTTCGGGGCCGGACTATCACGTCGTGGCGGGAGCCCGGATGCGCGAGCGTTTCGCCGCGTACGGCGAGGCGGCCGCAAACACCGTGGCGCTGGCCGGCCGCTGCGAGCTGGAGATGCGCCTCGACCAGAACCTGCTGCCCAAGTACTCGCCGATACCCGACGGGATGGACGCCGACTCCTACCTCGGCGACCTGTGCGAGCGGGGCCTGCGCGACCGCTATGGACCCGATCCCGGACAGGAGGCCCGGGCCCGACTGGCGATGGAGCTGGGCGTCATCCGGGACACCGGGCTGTCCGCGTACTTTCTCATCGTCTGGGACCTGATCCGCGCGGGGCGGGAGCAGAGTGTCAAGGTGGGCCCGGGCCGCGGCAGTGCCGCGGGTTCGCTGGTGGCCTATGTGCTGCGGATCACCAATGTGTGTCCGCTCCGCTACGGGCTGATCTTCGGGCGGTTTCTCAATGTCGAGCGGCAGATGCCGGACATCGACATCGATTTCGATGATCGCCGCCGCGACCGCGTCCTCGCCTACGCGCAGGAGAAGTACGGTCGTGACCGCGTCGCCCAGATCATCACCTTCGGAACCATGGCGGCGCGGGCCTCGATTCGTGATGTCGGCCGCGTCCTCGACGTGCCCCTCCCCGATGTGGACCGTCTGGCCAAGCTGGTGCCCCCCGGTACCGGGGTGACCCTGGCCCGGGCGCTACGGGAGAATCGGGAGCTCCGCCAGATCTATGACGAGCAGGAGTGGGCACGCACCCTCATCGACAACGCCCAGCGCCTGGAGGGCATCTGCCGCAACGCCTCGACCCACGCCGCGGGGGTGGTGATCGCTCCCGAGCCACTCGAGGGCCTCGTACCCCTGCAGCGGTCTACCAAGGACTCGGAGTCGGTGATAACCCAGTTCGACATGAAGGGGATACAGAAGATCGGGCTGCTGAAGATCGACCTCCTGGGTCTGGCCAACCTGTCGGTCATCGACGAGGCCGTGCAGACGCTGCGCGAGACCCGGGACATGAGCATCGACATCGATGCGATACCTCTCGACGACGAGAGGACGTACGCCTTGCTCGGACGCGCCGACAGCCACGGAGTCTTCCAGATGGAGATGTCCGGCGCCAAGCGAATCCTCCTCGACATGCAGCCGGCGTCGCTGCAGGACATGGGTGTGGCCGTTGCCCTTAACCGGCCCGGTCCCATCGAGGGAGGCGTCATCGACCTCTACATGAAGCGCAAGCGGGGTGAGGAGGTGGTGACCTACGCGCTTCCCGAGCTCGAGCCCATTCTCTCCGAGAGCTACGGGACCATCGTCTACCAGGACCAGGTGATGGAGATAGCCTCGGCGGTCGCCGGGTACAGCATGGGCGAGGCCGATCTGCTGCGGGCGGCGATGGGCAAGAAGGACAAGGAGAAGATGGCCACGCAGCGGCAGAAGTTCATCGCCGGTGCGGGAGCGCGGGATGTGGCGGAGAAGACGGCCGCCGAGCTCTTCGACCTGATGGCGTACTTCGCCGGCTATGGCTTCAACAAGGCGCACTCGGTCGCCTACGGACTGATCTCGTACCAGACGGCGTACCTCAAGGCGAACTTCACCCTGGAGTACATGACGGCACTCCTCAACAGCCGCTCGGGGGACCTCGAGAAGCTGGCCGAGAGCATCCACGACAGCCAGGCCCACGGCCTCGTCATCCGCCCGCCGGACATCAACCGGAGCCGGTCAGGGCACAGCGTGGGCGATTCCGATGCCGGCGAGATCCTCTTTGGCCTCCGCCACATCAAGAACGTCGGCGAGAAGGTCATCGATGCCCTCCTCGCCGCCCGGGCCGGGGCAGGCCCATTCAGCAGCCTTCTCGACATGGTCGTGCGGTCCGGTGGTGACCTCAACCGGCGCGTTCTGGACGCCCTCATCCGCAGCGGCGCCTGCGATGCACTGGGCGAGCGCGCCCTCCTGCTCACCATTCTCGACCGGGTGCTGGATCGCGCCGCACAGATCCGTCGCGAGCGCGATTCGGGGCAGACGTCACTGTTCGGCGAGGAGGACGGCACCAGCAGCGGCGGCCATCCGGGGCTGCTGGG
>JBHELP010000016.1:0-7735 GCA_046263035.1 Candidatus Dormibacteria bacterium
CTCACGCCCGATTCGTCGCGCTTCTGGGAGGCAGCAGAGTGGCGAGAGGGGGAGACGGTGCCCTCATTCGACAAGCAGTTTGTGCGGGACCACCTGGAGACGGTCGGATGGGACAAGCGCCCTCCGGGACCCGAGCTTCCCGAGGCGATCGTTGTGGGAACGCGCGATCGGTACCGCGAGGCCGCCCTCCGGATCTGCGGCGTGGATGCCGGGTGACGTACTCGGTGGAGGTGGTCGTGTGCCTGAAGGCCGCCGTCAACGATCCTCAGGGGCTGGTGGTGCGCGATGGTCTTCGCCATCTCGGGTTCGCCACGGTGAGCTCGGTGCGTGTCGGCAAGCACATCGAGGTCGAGCTTGCGGCCGCTGATGAGGAGTCCGCGCGTGACCAGGTGGTGGGAATGTGCGAGCGGCTCCTCCGCAATCCCGTGATCGAGGAATACCGGATCAGCGGCACGAGGGCGGTCCCCGACTGACATGCGGTTCGGCATCGCGGTGTTCCCGGGCACCTGGTCCGATAGGGACTGCGCCCACGCGGTGTCTCTTGCCGGTCATGAGGCCGTCATGCTCTGGCACCGCGATACGGATCTCCGGGGCAGCGACTGCGTGATCCTGCCGGGGGGGTTCTCCTACGGGGACCACCTCCGCTGCGGAGCGATAGCCCGGTTCGCGCCCCTCGTGGAGGCGGTGAGCTCCTTCGCCGCCGCCGGAGGGCTGGTCTGGGGCATCTGCAACGGTTTTCAGATCCTCTGCGAGGCGCGGCTGCTGCCGGGCGCGCTGACCCGGAACAGCTCTTTGCAGTTCCGCTGCGAGCCCTCCACCCTTCGGGTCGAGACGGTCTCCAGTCCGTTCACCGCCGGCATGGATGAGGGCGAAACCCTATCCATCCCCGTCTCGCACGGCGAGGGGCGCTACGTCGCCGATGAGGCCACTCTTGGGCGCCTCGAGACCGATGGCCGGGTGGCATTCAGATACGTCGGAGCCGGGGGGCGACCCGCCGGTGGCGCTTCTCCCAACGGGTCACTGCATGACATCGCCGGAATCCTCAACGCCGAGAGGAACGTACTCGGCATGATGCCGCACCCGGAGAGAGCATGTGAGCCGGCACTCGGCAGCTCCGACGGGCTCCGGCTCTTCCGCTCAGTCGCCCGGCACGGCGCCTTCGTCACTGCCGGCTAGGTGGGCGCAACCGCCGAGAAGCTCCTCGAGGTGGCGCTGAGCAGCGAGGAGTACGAGCTCGCCGAGCGGCTGTTGGGCCGTCCCCCCGGCGACGTGGAGCTGGGCATCATCGGCGCGCTCTGGAGCGAGCACTGCGGGTACAAGACCAGCCGGCCGCTGCTCTCACGGCTGCCGAGGACGGGTCCACAGGTCCTCATCGGGCCGGGGGAGAATGCCGGCGCGGTGGACATCGGCAACGGGCTCGCCGTGGTCTTCAAGATCGAGTCACACAACCATCCCAGCGCCATCGAGCCTTATCAGGGTGCCGCCACCGGCGTGGGCGGCATTCTGCGAGACGTCTTCACCATGGGCGCCCGCCCCGTCGCCCTGCTCAACTCACTGCGGTTCGGACCCCTGGAGGAGGCGGAGCAGCAGCGACTCTTCGACGGGGTTGTCGCGGGGATCGGTGGTTACGGCAACTGCATCGGGGTTCCCACGGTCGGCGGTGAGGTGTATTTCGACGAGTCCTACCGCCACAACTGCCTCGTCAACGCCATGTGCGTGGGCGTCATCGAGCAGAGGCGGCGGGTTCGGGCGATCGCCGCCGGTCCTGGCAACCCGGTATTGCTCGTCGGCGCCGACACCGGCCGGGATGGGATACACGGAGCCACCTTCGCCAGTGCCGAGCTGGACGAGCGCAGCGAGAGCCGCCGTCCTGCCGTCCAGGTCGGCAACCCGTTTCTGGAGAAGTGCCTTATGGAGGCCTGTCTCGAGCTGGCCGGGGACCCTCGGGTCGTCGCCATGCAGGATCTTGGAGCGGCCGGGCTCACCAGCAGCGCGGCGGAGCTCGCCCACAAGGGAGGCTGCGGGATCGACATCGACGTCGCCGCCGTCACCCGCCGGGAGCACGGTATGTCGGCCTATGAGGTCATGCTGAGCGAGTCTCAGGAACGCATGCTCATCGTGGTGCGCGCCGGCGAGGAGGAGGCGGTCGCCGCGGCGTTCGCCCGCTGGGATCTCCACTCGGACAGCATTGGAACCATAACCGACTCGTCGAGGTTCGTCATCCGGGACGGGACGGAGCAGGTCTGCGACCTCCCGCTCCCGTTGCTGATCGACCAGGTGCCCACCCGTTCACCCGCGTCCGGCCGCCCTGCGGGTCACGCCGCTCTCCTGAGCCACGACCCGCTGGCCGACGCCGCGCCATGGGATATGGGCGACGCCCTCGTCCGCCTTCTCGGCAGCCCCAACATCGGCAACCGGCGACCCGTCTATCGACGGTACGACCACCAGGTGGGTGTGGATACCGTCGCCGGACCGGGAGGGGACGCGGCCGTCGTCCGCGTGCGTGGTGGGGCGGGCGCACTCGCGTTCAGCGTCGACGGCAATGCGAGGCATGTTGCCCTCGATCCCCGGCGGGGAGCGGCCATCGCCGTGTGCGAGGCTGCACGCAACGTGGTGGCCGTCGGGGCCCGGCCGCTGGCGGTCACCAACTGCCTGAACTTCGGCAACCCGGACAAGCCGGAGGTCTTCTGGCAGCTGGAGCGGGCGATCGAGGGAATCGCCGACGCCTGTTCGGCACTGGACATCCCGGTGGTCAGCGGGAATGTCAGCCTCTACAACGACAACCAGGGCAGGAGCATAGACCCCACACCGGTGATAGGCATGGTTGGCCACCTCGGGGACCTGGGTCGACTGCGCGGCATGGCTTTCAGATCCCCGGGCGATTCCGTGGCCCTCGTCGGGCCCCTGGGCGGGTCCCTGGGCGCCGAGCTGGGGGGAAGCGAGTATCAGCGCCTCGCCCACGGCATCAACGCGGGCCCCCGCCCCGAGCTCGACCTCGGCCTGGAGCGGCGCGTCCAGGCGCTTGTCCTCGACGCCATCACGGCAGGGGCGTTGCAGTCGGCCCACGATTGCGGCGATGGCGGCCTGGCCGTAGCGCTAGCCGAGTGCGGCCTCCAGGGTGGCCTCGGTGCCACGATCACGGTGGTGGAGTTGACCGGGGCATCGGAGGGAGCGCGGCGCGCCGCTATACTTTTCGGGGAGAGCCAGTCGCGATTCCTCGTAAGCTTCGCCAGGGAGGCCACGATGCAGCTCCGGGAACTCGTCGAACATCACCGAGTCCCGTTCCGCGAACTCGGCGTCGTCGGCGGCGAGGACATCGTGATAGAGGGCGCGCTCCGTATGCCGCTCCATCGAGCCCGTCACGCCTACGACACCGCCCTTGAGGTGGCAGCTCATGCCGCGGCCGGTGGTTCGGTGTGATGGCGCTTGACGAGGACGCTCTCGACAAGCTCCACGAGGAGTGCGGGGTGTTCGGCGTCTTCAGCCAGGAGGAGGATGTCGCCAACCTGACCCACTTCGGCCTGTATCTTCTCCAGCATCGCGGCCAGGAATCGGCAGGCATCGGCGTATCCGATGGCACCGAGATCCGCACGCACAAGGACATGGGGCTCGTCTCTCAGGTCTTCGACGAGGAGGCCCTTGCCAGGCTGCCGGGCCATATCTCGATAGGTCATACCCGGTACAGCACGACCGGCAGCGCGCGGTTGGTCAATGCTCAGCCCATGCGCTTCGACCATGGTCAGATCGGTCCTTTCCTGGTGGCACACAACGGCAACGTGGTCAACGCGGAGGCCATCCGCAACGACCTTCTGGAACAGGGCGTCGAGTTCGATTCCACCAGCGATACGGAAGTGCTGGGGGTCCTGCTCACCCGCACCCCCGGCGACAGCCTGGAGGTGGTGCTGCGCAGGGCGCTGCCCCGGTTGGAGGGCGCCTACTGCCTGGTCTTCTGCACCCGGGACTCACTGGTTGCCGCGCGGGATCCGCTGGGGATCAGGCCACTGTGCCTGGGGCGCCTCGGTGATCCCGCGGCGCCGGGTGGCGAGGGCTACATAGTCGCCAGCGAGACCTGTGCGCTCGACGCCATCGGTGCCACCCTTGTTCGTGAGATCGAGCCGGGTGAGATCGTAACCGTGGACTTCTTCGGTATCCGTAGCGAAAAGCTGCCGGCGGCGGGCCGGGCGGCGGCGATGTGCTCCTTCGAGTTCATCTACTTCGCTCGTCCCGACAGCGAGATGATGGGTCGATCGCTCTACGAGGCCCGCGGCAGCATGGGCCGCGAGCTGGCCAGAGAGTCTCCGTGCGACGCCGACATAGTCACCCCGCTTCCCGATAGTGGCACGCCGGCAGCTCACGGCTTCGCGGCCGAGGCGGCCCTGCCCTTCGTCGAGGGAATGATCAAGTCCCGATACATCACGCGAACGTTCATCCAACCCAGCCAGCGCCTGCGGGAGCGGGGGGCCAGGCTCAAGTTCAACCCCATGCGCCACGTCCTGGAGGGCAAGCGGGTGGTGCTGGTCGACGATTCCATCGTCCGCGGCACCACCTCCAAGCGCATCGTCGAGGAGCTTCGCCGAGCCGGTGCCAGCGAGGTTCACATGCGGATCGCGTCACCCCCCATCGTCTGGCCCTGCTTCATGGGCATAGACATCGCCACCCGGGCGGAGCTGATCGCAGCTCACCACGATGAGGCCGAGGTGTGCCGGCTGGTCGGAGCCGACTCGTTGCATTACCTGAGCATTGAGGGCCTGCGGCGGGCCATCGGCACGGATAATGCCGGGGGCTTTTGCTACGCGTGCTTTGACGGCCGCTATCCGGTCAGGGTCCCCGTGCAGCTTGAGATGGACAAGCTGGCGCTGGAGCGACCGGTGCCCTCGCTTCCGCTCGTCCCCTCCGAGCGCTAGACCTCAGAACGCGTGGGGGATCTCAGATACGCAGACGCGGGTGTGGACATCGCAGAGGGCACCAGGGCCGTCGCGCTGATCAAGCGTTCCGTGGCGTCCACTCACACGGCCGCCGTGGTCGGTCCCGTTGGTGCCTTCAGCGGACTGTTCGATTTCGGGCCCACTAGGTATCGGCATCCCCTGATCGCCTCGAGCACTGATTCCGTGGGCACCAAGGTCAAGGTGGCCACCGCGGTGGGCCGCCATCGCGGCATCGGTATCGACCTGGTGAACCACTGCATAAACGACATCCTCTGCTGCGGTGCCCGGCCCCTCTTCTTTCTGGACTACTACGCCACCGGCCGCCTCCAGCCCGAGCACCTTGCCGAGATCATCGACGGGGCTGCAGAGGCCTGCCGAACGGCGTCCTGCGCCATCATCGGCGGGGAGACAGCCGAGATGCCCGGGGTGTACGGGCTGGGGGACTATGACATCGCTGGCTTCATCGTGGGGGCCGTGGAGCGGGACGAACTCATCGACGGTAGCCGGATCGAGGTGGGTGACGCCGTGCTGGGGCTGCCCAGCAGCGGGCTCCACACCAACGGCTATTCCCTTGTGCGTCACATCGTCCTTGAGCACGACCTGGACTGGAGTGACGTGCTGCCGGGGACGGACCGAGACCTGGGGACGCTCCTTCTCGAGCCACACCGTTCCTATCTCGACGCCGTCCAGCAGCTTCGCTCCCGGGTCGATGTGCGCGGTCTCGCACACATCACCGGCGGCGGTCTGCTCGAAAACATCCCCAGGGTTCTTCCGGGCGGCATGGGTGCCGAGATCGATCGCTCGGCCTGGACGGTCCCGGACCTCTTTGCCGCTATCGAGTCCACCGGTGGCGTCCATGCCGAGGAGATGTGGCGCACCTTCAACATGGGCATCGGCATGGTGGTGATCGTCCCCTCCGCTGAGGCGGCAGGAGTGTCCGCGGCGTCCGGCATGGAGGTTCGCAGAATCGGCACGGTCGTGTCCGGTCCCCCGGGAAGCCCGCCGGGCCGTGTGGTGCTCCGGTAGCGAGGTGATCGGCCGAACCCGTATCGGTGTGCTGGTATCTGGAGAGGGAACGAACCTGTCAGCTCTGCTGAACACCTCCCAGGTGCCCGGCTACCCGGCGCAGGTGGCCTGCGTGCTCAGCAACCGACCCAGCGCCCGCGCTCTGGAGGTTGCCCGCCGGTCACGGGTTACCGCCGAGGCCCTGCCGGTCTCCGACTTCGGCGGAGACGGATCCTCTCGGGACGCGGCCCTGCTCGAGCGGTTCCGCTCCGCCGGGGTGAAGCTGGTGGTCTGCGCCGGATATGACCGCGTGCTCTCCGACACCTTCCTGGCGGGTTTTCCGGATGCCATCCTCAACGTCCATCCCTCCCTTCTGCCCGCGTTCGCCGGGGACATGACGGCCGTCGAGGCGGCGCTCGCGTACGGTGTGAAGGTGAGCGGCTGCACGATCCAGCTTCTCGAGCGGGGGGACACCGACGGCGGCCCCATTGTGCTGCAGGCGGCGGTGCCCGTCGAGCCGGGCGACGATGCCGATTCGTTGCGCGAGCGCATCCACCAGCAGGAGTGGCGCCTGCTGCCCGATGCGGTGTCCCTGTGGTGCCAGGGCCGCCTTCGCCGCGAGGGTAGACGGGTGCATGTCCTCCCAGCCACCGATGGCGTGGTTTGATGAGGGCATTGCTGGGGGTTTCGGACCGGACGGGCCTGAGCGCCTTCGCCCAGGGACTCCGATCCCGGGGGTATGAGCTGGTGGCCACCGACGGAACCCGCGCTGCCCTGGCCGCCGACGGTATCCCGGCAGTGGCCGTGGCCGATGTCACCGGATTCCCGGAGATCCTGGGCGGTCGGGTGAAGACCCTGCACCCCGCCATCCATGCAGGCATCCTGGCCCGACGTGATCTCCCCGACCACATGCGACAACTCGAGCAACGCGGCTTCTCCCCCATAGACCTCGTCGCCGTCTCCCTGTACCCCTTCGAGCAGGTTGTCGAGAGGGGCGCGTCCGACGCGGAGATCGTGGAGAACATCGACATTGGAGGGCCGGCACTCATCCGCGCGGCGGCCAAGAATGGCGATGCCGTGACGGTGGTCGTCTCTCCCGCCCAGTACGACGGCGTCCTGACCGAGATGGCGACCGACGGTGGGGTGAGCTCCGAGACCCGGAGGTGCCTCGCCGCGGAGGCCCTCGCCCACGTGGCTGCCTATGACACCGCGGTGGCCCACAATCTGAGGAGTCGTTGCCACACGCCCGGCATGCCCGCCGCGCTCACCGTCGGCGGCCCCCTTCTTCAGCAGCTGCGATATGGCGAGAACCCGCATCAAAGCGGCGGCCTCTACAGGGTTCCCGGCCGGACCGCGGGAGTGGCCAATGCCAGCCGGCTGCATGGTCCAGAGCTCTCATTCACCAACTGGCTGGACGTCGACACGGCCTGGCGAATCGTGGCCGAGTTCGACGAGCCGGCGGCGGTGATCGTCAAGCACTCCAATCCCTGTGGGTTCGCCATTGGGGAGGACGCCGCGGACGCCTACCGCCGCGCCTTCGAGTGTGATCCGCGGTCGGCGTTCGGCGGCGTGGTCGCCCTCAATGGCATGCTCGACAGCGCCGTGGCCGCCGAGCTTTCGGCAACGTTCCTGGAGGCCGTGGTCACGTCCGGCACCACGAATGACGCGCTCGACCTCGTGCGAAGCAGGCAGAGGCTGCGGGTCCTCGCCGTCACACCCAACTCCACCGGCTCGCAGCTGGACGTACGCAGCATCGACGGCGGTCTCCTGGCCCAGACGGTCGATCGCACGGCCACGGACACGTC
>JBHELP010000017.1:0-2685 GCA_046263035.1 Candidatus Dormibacteria bacterium
TGTCCGGCTCGGCGGGGCTCCGCCCAGCCCGGCTGCGCCGCACGATGGCGAACGCCACATCGCCGATGGGCAGCCCCAGGGCGATCAGGGGGACGAGGAGGGACAGCGCCACGGCCACCTTGGCGACGCCGAGGATGGTGATGATGGCCAGGGCCACTCCCAGGAAATGGCTACCACCGTCGCCCATGAAGACCCGGGCCGGCGGCAGGTTGAAGATGAGGAAGCCGGCGCAGCAACCCATCAGCGCGCCGCTGAGGATTATGGTCCCGTTCTGCACGTCGGTCGGCGACTCCAGCCTGTTGATCGCGGCGAGCAGGGACACCGCGGCGACAATTCCGACCACGCCCCCGGCCACGCCGTCGGAGCCGTCGAGCAGATTGATGGACGTCTGCATGCCCACCACCCAGGCGATGGTCACCGGTACCGCCAGCCAGCCCAGCTCGTAGACGATGGATCCGTGAGGGCCCGGGATGGCGAAGAAGGTGATGGTGATGCCCACCGCCGCCACCGCCGCACCAGCCGCCAGCTCGATGAGAAGCTTGGCCCACCAGGGCAGGTGGCGGATGTCATCGACCGCCATGGCCAGGGTGATCGCCGCACTGACCGCGACCACCGCCCAGCGGTTGGGCACGGAGCTGCCGAAGATGGCGATGGCCACGCCAAAGCCGGCGCACAGGCCCAGGCCGCCCAGGCGCGGGGTGGGCGTGGTGTGAATGCGACGGTCGGCATCGGGCTGGTCGACGGCGCCGATCCCCCGCGCCAGCAGCATGGTCAGTGGCACCACCACCACCGAGACAGCGGTGGCGACCAGAAAGGGCCACAGCGCCGACACCCAGGCGGAGCTGAGGGCCAGCACGCCCATCAGCGATACGGCAGCGGGAACCGGCGGCAGAGCGCCAGGCTGCGTACCCGCGCCTCCTGGCGGCGGGTGTTGCTCTCGAAATCATGGAGAAGGCCGGCGATGAGATCGGCGATCTCCACCATCTCCGCCCGATCCATCCCTCGTGAGGTGACCGCCGGCGATCCCAGCCGGATTCCGTTGGCGTTGAAGGGGCTTCCCCCGTGGTGGGGAAAGGCGTTGGCGTTGACGGTGATGCCCACCTCGTCGAGGGCGCGCTGCACATCGCGCCCTCTCAGGCCCACCGGCCGCAGGTCCACTACCATCAGGTGATTGTCGGTGCCCCCCGTCACCAGGGTGATGCCGCGCCGGGTCAGCTCCTCGGCGAGGGTGGCGGCATTGGCCACCACCCGGGCGGCGTAGTCGCGGAACTCGGGCTGGGCACACTGCTGGAGCATCACCGCCTTGCCGGCGATGGCATGGAGCAGGGGGCCGCCCTGGATGCCCGGGCACACCGACCGATCGACGGCATCGGCGTGCTCGGCGCGGCAGAGGATGAGGCCTCCCCAGGGACCGCGCATGGTTTTGTGCGTGGTGAGGGTCACAAAATCGGCGTGCTCCACCGGGCTCGGATGGACGCCGCCGGCGACAAGCCCGGCAAAGTGGGCCATGTCGACAAGGAGCATGGCGCCCACGTCGCGGGCGATGTCCTCGAAGGCGGGAAGTCGAGCACTCGGGGATAGGAGCTGTAGCCGGCCACGATCATCTTCGGTCCCACCTCGTGGGCCCGGGCCCTGAGCTCCTCGTAATCGAGGCGGTCGGTGGCCTCGGAGACGGTGTAGGGCTCGAAGTTGTAGATGCGGCCGGAGAAATTGACCGGCGAACCGTGGGTGAGATGGCCGCCCTGGTCGAGGGCCATGCCGAGGACGGTGTCGCCCGGCCGGAGCACGGCGGCATACACGGCCATGTTTGCCTGCGATCCCGAATGGGGTTGCACATTGGCGTGCTCCGCCCGGAACAGCGCCCTGGCCCGCTCGCGGGCGAGGACCTCCACCTGGTCGACGATCTGGCAGCCGCCGTAATAGCGCTTGCCGGGGGTCCCCTCAGCGTACTTGTTGGTCAGCCAGGATCCCACCGCCTCCAGGACGGCCGGCGATGCGAGGTTCTCCGAGGGGATGAGCTCGAGGGTCTCCTCCTGGCGTGTGAGCTCGGTATCGAGCAGGTCCGCGCATTCGGGGTCGACCGCCCTCAGGGCGGGCTTGAGCGAGGTGTCGATCATCGTGGGCGGCCCCCGAGATACGGAGTTAGCTCACCGAGGCTGATGGGACCCTCCCGCAGCAGGCGGGGGGGAATGGTGGCGCAGTCGATGATAGTGGAGGGGGCGCCGCCTGCGGGGCCGCCGTCCACGACGCCGTCAACCGCATCGCCAAGCGCCGCGCGCACCTCCGCGGCCGTGGTGGCCGGGGGCTCACCATGCCGGTTGGCGCTGGTGGTCGCCAGCGGCCCGGTGCGCCGGAGCAGCTCCCGGAGCAGCTCGTGGGCCGGCACCCTGACCGAGAGCGTGCTGCCGGCTCGGGGGATGGCCAGCCGGGTGGGGCCGACGGGCAGCACGATGGAGAGCGGGCCCGGCCAGAACCGCGCGGCCATCACCGCGATCGAGGGCGGCGAAGCGAACCCCGATGCCGTGGGATGGCTCGAGGGCATCGCCATGAGCACCATCAGATCAAGGTCGGCGGCGGCGGCGGCGAGCAGGGTGAGCTCCAGACCCGCCGGCCGGTGCTTGATCCGATAGACACGATCCACGGCCTCTGAACAGCGGGGATCGCAGGCCAACCCGTACACCGTGT
>JBHELP010000018.1:0-7308 GCA_046263035.1 Candidatus Dormibacteria bacterium
GCGGCTGCCCGCCTTTCGCGACGTGGAGATAAGCGTGGATGCCCAGGGCGCTCCGCGGGTTTGCGTGCGGGGCTGGACGTCGCCGGTGACCGTATCCCTCAGCCACGAGGGTGACTGGGCCGTCGCGGTGGCGGTGGCCGGCGGCGCCGCCTCGTCTGGCGGCGACACCGCCACGAGGCCGGGGCCCCTGCCGGGGGCGCTCTCCCCGCCGCTGCTGATGGTGCCCCCGTCGGTGCGGTTGCCGGATCGCCCCGCCGACGCGCACAAGGGCACCTTCGGCACGGTCCTGGTGGTGGGCGGCGCGCCCGGGTTCAGTGGGGCCCCCCATATGGCCGCCATGGGGGCGGCACGCGGCGGCGCGGGCCTGGTGCGGGTCGCCGTCCCACCGACGATTCATGATCAGGTCGCCGCCCGGTCTGCCGAGATCATGGTCCAGCCCATCACCGGCTGGGGCGAGGGCCGGCCCGAGAACCTGGTCGCGGAGGACATGCTCGCCCTGGCCGCCGGCGCCGCCGCCCTCGTCGTGGGCCCCGGGATGACCACGGTTCCGGTGGCGGCGCGGTCGGTGCAGGCGTTGCTCGACAGGCTCCCCTGCCCGGCCGTGGTCGATGCCGACGGCCTCAACATCGTGGCGCAGGCGGGTTTTTTGTGGCGACGCTGCCCGCAGCCGGTGGTGGTCACGCCACACCCGGCCGAGATGGCCCGTCTCACCGGCATACCCGTTGTACGGGTGCAGGCGGACCGCGCCGGTGTGGCCGGCGCCTATGCGGCTCAGCACGGCGTGGTGGTGGTCCTCAAGGGAAGTGGCACCGTAATCGCCGGCGCCGGCGGCCGCATCCATGTGGCCGCCGCCGGGGTTGTCGCCCTGGCGACCGGAGGCACCGGTGACGTGCTGACCGGCGTCATCGCCTCGCTGATCGCCCAAGGGCTCGAACCCTTCGACGCCGCCGTGGCCGGAGTGACCATCCATGCCGAGGCCGGGGCCGCCGTGCAGGCGGTCCGTGGTCGTGCCGGTGCCCTCGCCGGCGACCTCATCGAGCAGCTGCCCGCGGCCCAGGAACGGGTGCGACGCGCCATCGAGGCCGTCCGCGGCCCGATTGCTCGCTGACCGTGAGCCGTTGACGTGCCCGGACCGCCACCGGTTGGCCCCGCGACGCATCCGTCCCTGACGCCGGTCAAATGGGCCGAGGTCGACGTCGCCGCCCTCCGCGACAACGTTGCCGCCCTGTGCCGGCATGTCGCGCCGGCGGTGCGAGTGATGGCGATGATCAAGGCCAATGGCTACGGGCACGGCGCCCTCCTGGCGGCCCGGGCTGCCCTCGAGGGGGGGGCGGCGTGGCTGGGCGTCTCCTCCGCCGAGGAGGCCCTCCAGATCCGGGCGGGGGGCATCGACGCGCCCCTCCTGGTGGTGGGATGGACGCATCCCGGCAGCCATCAGGCGCTAATCGCGGCCGGGGTTGACCTCACCGTCTTCGACGGCGACAGCATCGCCCGCCTGAGCAGGGCGGCGCGCCAGGGCGGCCGGACCGCCCGGGCTCACGTCAAGATCGATACCGGCATGGGCCGGCTGGGAGCCCGGCCCGAGCAGATGGCCGGCCTCGCCGCCGCCCTGGCCGAGGCAAGAGGCGTTGAGGTCGCCGGCGTGTTCACCCATTTTGCCGACGCCGACGGCTCGGATCCCTGTTTCACCGAGGAGCAATTCCACACCTTCGAGAGGCTTGCCGATCCCCTCAGGCAACTGGCTCCCGAGGCGCTTCTGCATTGCGCCAACAGTGCGGCAATGCTGCGCTTCCCCCAGATGCACGCCGACCTGGTGCGCCCCGGCATCGCGCTCTACGGGTACCCGCCGGCGCTGACCGGAACGGTGGCACCGCTGCGGCCGGCGATGACGATGGTCGCCCTGATCACGCAGGTGAAGACCATCCGTCGCGGTGACAGCGTGGGCTACGGCCGCACCTGGCGGGCCATCAGGGACACCCGGGTGGCCACCGTGGCCGCCGGTTACGCCGACGGCGTCCAGCGCGCCCAGTCGAATCGCGGCCGGCTGGTGGTCCGCGGCCACGGCTGCCCGATCGTGGGCAGGGTGAGCATGGATCAGCTGGTGATCGACGTGTCCGATCTGGACACCGTCGCCGCCGGGGACGAGGCGGTGCTGTTCGGCAGGCGCGGCGGTGTCACGCTGGGTGCCGACGAGGTTGCCGCCGCCGGCGGAACGATCTGCTACGAGGTGCTCTGTGCGGTCTCGGCCCGGGTGGCCCGGATCGCCGTCAACGCCTGACGGGCTGAGCCCATGCCCTGCTCAGCCAGGTCAGGGATGGCCGTAGATGAAGCCCTGGATCCCCCGGGAGTTGTTGGACAGGGTCCGGTAGCTGACGCGGTTCCACCCCTCGAAGTTCATCTCCGACATGCGGAACTGTCCCTCGGGTATGCCCCCCGCCGGTCCCACCGCCTCCACGTAGCCCACATGACCGGCACCGCTGGCGCCCTCGCCGCCGGGCTGGAAGGCCACCACCGCCCCGACCGCGGGGCTGTGGCCCTCGTTGTAGCCCATGCGGGCGGCGTTGGCGAACCAGTCACGGGCATTGCCCGACCAGGGGATGCAGCGGCGGCTGGCCACGTAGTACGTGCACTGACCGTAGGAGAAGTGGTTGCCACAGCTGGGGCCGCCGGCCACGGCGCCCACCGCCCCGGCGATCGCCGCCACCGGGCCCTGCGCCTGGGCAGCGATCTGCTGATCGAGGTCGTGGATCTGCCGGACCACGCTCTGGACGGGGCCGCTGGCCTGGTCGTAGGCGGCGTCCCGGGCGGCGACCACCTCGATCATGCGATTGTTCTCGGTGCTCAGCTGGTCCTCCAGCACCTGTGACTGGGCGAAGTTGGTGCGCAGATCATTCCTCTCTTGAATCACCGCTCTGTCCTTGTCGTTGACGCGCCGGACGAGGTCGTCGACCTTTGCGCTGGTGTGCTCCTCGGCCTTGAGGCGGTCCACCGCCTCTCCCACCGAGGATGACCCGAGAAGCGTGTCCATGAAGGCGTTGTCCGAGGAGGACTTGTACGATGCTCGGGTCATGCCGGCCAGCTCTCGCTTGGCCTGCCGGCTGGTCTCCTCGTCATCCTTGATCTGGCTCGAGAGGCTGAGCAGGCGGTTGTTGAGCCGCTTGAGGGTTCCCTCGACGCCGAGGATCCTGTCCTGCACCGCCGAGAGCGAGCGCTGCGCGGAGGCGAGCGCGCGGGACGCGTCGTTTTTGGCAGGGGTGAGATGGGCCAGTTGGTCCGAGAGGCCGGCGCGCCGGGCCCGGAGGGCATCCACCGTGGGCGCCGCGGCCTGCGAGGTGGGAAGGCTGGTCAGCGCTGTCGCCCAGAGGACGACGGAGGCGACCAGGATCGGAATCGTCTTACGGCCACCCCGCAATATGCGCCTCCCCCTGATGGGTTCATGGTCGTCCGATGTTGATGGGATTTCGCGCCCCGGCGGGCGGCAAAACGCGCGCACCATACAGGCTGGTCACGCGGCGCGTCAAGGGACTGTACACGGCCGGGGGCAGCAGCCGTCGTCGCCATCATTGACGCCATGAAGTCGTATCAGCGGCGTTACTTCGACGAGGGTGGTCCACCGCTCTCCTCCATTGGAGAGACGGACCTGCTCGCGCGGCTCCGGGCCATCGCCCGGCGCTCTGGCAGCCTCGGTGGACTCGCCGTCGGCCCGGGTGACGACGCCGCGGTGTGGCGTCCGCCACCGGGAAGCCACCTGGTGATGAGCCAGGACTGCCTTGTCGAGGGCATCGATTTCCGGCGGGAGTGGATCCGACCGGCGCAGCTCGGCCGGCGGGCGCTCATCGTGGCTCTTTCCGACCTGGCCGGGATGGGTGCCCGCCCCGCCTACTGCCTGGCCACGCTGTGCGCCCCGGGCAGCACTGCAGTCGACGACGTGCTGGCGCTCCAGGAGGGCCTCTGCGCGGCTGCTGCTGCCGCCGCCTGCGCGGTCGTCGGGGGTGATGTGAGTGACATCCAGGGTCCGCTGGTGATGGAGGTGTCGGTCGGCGGAACCATCGATCCTGGCGCGGCACTCCGTCGCGACGCCGGAATGCCGGGCGACGAGCTCGTCGTCACCGGGGTGCTGGGGCGTGCCGCTGCCGGGCTGCAGATTCTGCGAGAGCCCGCTCTGCGGCGCGCGGCGGGGGCCGATGCCGAGATCTGGGTGGCCGCGCAGCTGGAGCCCACGGCCCGTCTCGCCGAGGGTCAGGCCCTGGTGGAGCTGGGTATCCGCTGTGGCGGCGACCTCAGTGACGGGCTGCTGGCTGAGGCGTCGCGCACCGCGGACGCCAGCGGTTGCGCCGCGGAGCTGTGGCTGGACAGCGTGCCCGTGGATCCGGCGCTGGCGACCGTGTTCCCGTCGCGCTGGGTCGACCATGCCCTTGGGGGAGGCGAGGACTTCGAGCTCCTGGCGGCCGTCGCGCCGGCCGCACTCGAGCGGCTCCCCTCCGATGGCGCCCCCGCGCCCCCCCGGCTGACGGTGGTCGGGCGCCTGGTGGAGGGCTCCGGCCTGCGTCTCCTCGACCGCGAGGGCGGTCCGCTGCGCGAGCTACCCCCGATGACCTCCAGGCACTACGGATGAGCGGCGTTGGCGCGCTTCTGATACGGAGCAGGTCGGTGGCGGAGACCGAGGCGGCCGGCCGGCTACTGGGGGGAGCCCTGCTCGCCGGTGATCTCTTGGGGCTGGAGGGCGATCTGGGAGCCGGCAAGACCTGCCTGGTACGAGGCATCGTGGCCGGCCTCGGGGGCGACGCCGCCGAGGTCCGCAGCCCCACCTTCGTCCTCCAGCAGGTGCACCGGGGCGGTCGGATCCCCCTGCACCACCTGGATCTATACCGGCTGGGCAACGACGCCGACGTGGCCTTTCTGGAGGTCGAGGGGCTGCTCGACGAGGGCGCCGTCGCCGTGGAATGGGCCTCCCGAGCCAAGCTGCAGCGGCTGCGACCGATCGTGGTCACCCTCGAGGGAGACGGTCCCGATGGGCGGGTCATCCGTCTCGAGGACGGGGCACCCGAGCGGTTGCGCCGGGCCTGGAGTGGGCGATGACGGTGCTGGCCATCGACACCACCAGCCGGCTGCGCTGTGTCGTCGTGCTCTGCGAGGAGGATGGCCGCCTGCTGGATGCCGGGGTGAGCACGGTCCCGGTCCCCGGTGGGGCGCTGGCGGCTCACCTTGGACGGGTACTCGCCGGCGACCCCCGCGCCGGCGGGGGCCGGGCCGTCTCCCCCCAGGCTGCTGATACCCGCGGCACGCCGGAGATCGACGCCGTGGTGGTCGCCTACGGCCCCGGGTCCTACACGGGGGTCCGTGCCGGTATGGCGGCCGGCCTGGGAATCGCTCAGGCTGAGGACGTCCCGCTCCACGGGATCGGCTCGCTGGAGGTGATCGCCCACGGGGCGCCGCCCACTCTCTCCACGGCCATCGCCGTGGCGGCCGCCGGCCGGGGCGCCGTGTACGCGGCGCGCTTCCTGCGCAGCGTGGAGTCCGTCCCCGGGGGGTTGGTTCCGAATCCAGCCTCCCCGGCGCTCAGGCCGGGCGGACTGGTGACCGAGCCGCCCCGATGGCTGGCGGCGGCGGCTATGACCGCGGCGCCCGATCCGGTTGTCAGCTTCGACGAGATACCCATCCCCCGACTGGTCGTACTCACCGACCCCGCCGCCGCCCTGGCGGCGGCGGTCCCCGCGGCGCTGGCGCGGCCGGCACTGCCACGGGTCGGCCTAAGCGCTCACCATGTGGCCGTGTACGAACAGTCGTGGTGAGCTGTCGCGGCCGGTATCATCGGACAGGAGCCATGCAGGTCATCCCCCGCCTCGCCGTCGAGCGGATGGTCCCCGACGACATCGCCACCGTCCAGGCCATCGAACGCGAGATCTTCGTCTCCCCGTGGCCCAAGAACGCCTATGCCAGTGAGCTGGCTCAGAACCGCCAGGCCTGCTATGTGGTGCTCCGCAACGACGAGGGAGAGATCGTCGGTTACGGCGGGCTGTGGAAGGTGAATCTCGAGGCCCATATCACCACCATCGGTGTGCGTCTGCGCGACCAAGGCCGGGGTTTCGGCCGCTGCCTGCTCATCGCCCTCATCCAGCGCGCCTATGTCATGGGAGCGCGCTGGATAACGCTTGAGGTTCGCAACTCCAACCGGCAGGCCATCGGCCTCTACGAAGGGTTCGGCTTCAAGGCGATTGGACGGCGCCGTGGCTACTACACGGACAACGGTGAGGATGCCATCATCATGTGGAGCGACAGCATTCACGCGCCCGCTTTCAAGCGGCGCTTCACCGCCATGCTGCGCAGCCTCGCCATCGCCGGTATCGGCGAGGAGCCGCCGGCGGAGTACCCCCGCTCCTGAATCTGCTGGCTGTCGAGACCTCCTGCGACGAAACCGCTGCGGCCGTCATCCGCGATGGGCGCACGGTCGTCTCCTCTGTTGTCGCATCGCAGATCCCACTGCACGCGCTGCACGGCGGCGTGGTGCCGGAGCTGGCCGCCCGAGCGCATCTGGAGGCGCTATCGCCGACCGTCGACAGCGCGCTGGCGCAGCTGGAGGGCGGCTGGCAGGCGATCGACGCCGTCGCCGTGACGCGGGGCCCGGGCCTGCCCGGATGCCTGCTGGTCGGCACCTCCTACGCTCAGGCGGTGGCGGCGGCGCGGCGACTGCCGATCACAGGGGTCTCCCACATGGCCGGCCATGTCTACAGCGCCTGGCTTGCCGATCCCGGTCTGGAGCCGCCGTGGGTGTCGCTGGTTGTCAGTGGCGGCCACACCGATTGCGTGGAGATTCCCGAGCACGGCCGCGCCCTCCGGGTGGCCTCCACCCGCGACGACGCCGCCGGTGAGGCTTTCGACAAGGTGGGCCGGATGCTGGGCCTTCCCTACCCGGGCGGGCCCGCCGTCGAGCGCGCCGCCGCCGAGGCGGGCGACCTCCGTGTGGAGCTGCCCCGGACCCGCATCGACGGCGCCTTCTCGTTCAGCGGGCTGAAGACGGCGGTGAGATACACCATCCGGGACCTGCCACCCGACGAGCTCGACAGCACCGGCGTACCGCGCCGTCGCGAGGTTGCCTGCGCCATCGCCGCGGCCTTCCAGCGTGCCGCCGTCGATCAGCTGGTCCACGGGTTGGACGTGGCCGTCACCAACGCCGGCGCCGAACGCATCAGCGTGGTCGGCGGCGTGGCCGCCAACCGGGCGCTCCGCACCGCTGTGGAGGCGAACTTCAAGGGCCTGACCGTGGTGGTGCCGCCGATGTCCCTGTGCACCGACAACGCCGCCATGATC
>JBHELP010000019.1:0-3817 GCA_046263035.1 Candidatus Dormibacteria bacterium
CCTGGAGATCCGCTTCTTCGACGCCATGCCCTGGGAGTGGCTGGAGGTTGCCGTCTCGCTCATCGCCGCCCTGACGGCCGACGCGACGGCGACACGCCTGGCCCTCGAGGCGGTGGCTCCAGCGGCGAGGCCCGGCCGCGAGGCATGGTGTCGGGCCGCCCAGCGGGGCATGACCGACCCCGACCTCAGGGCCGCGGCGACGGCCCTCTTCGACATCGCGCTGGAGGCGGCACCGCGGCTACCCCGCGGCTACCTTCCCGACGGCGCCGCGGCCCGGCTGGCGGCCTATGGGGAGCGGTTCCCCGCCGCCGGCCGCTGCCCGGCCGACGAGTTGCTCGAGCACCACCGCGCCGACCCCGACAACGTCACACCGTGGTTGGTGTGAGGCCGGGTACGTGGCCCCGGGTTAGCCGGGTGGCGTCACACAGTGTTCGGTGTGAGTCCGAGCCCGGCCCCAAACAGGGCCGGGGATGTCACACCATGGCTGCTATGAGCCCGAGTGCGGGGGCCCGGGATACGTCGGGTGATGTCACATCATGACTGCTGTGAGCCCGGGTACCGTGGCTGTCGACAAGCGCGGGTTGGCCGAGCAGATGCTCGACGCACGCCGACGAACCGAGCTCCTGCTGCGGCCAGTTGACGACGACCGGCTCATGACCCAGCACGATCCCCTCCTCAGCCCCCTGGTATGGGACTACGGTCACATCGCTGCCTACGAGGAGCTGTGGCTGGTCCAGCGCCTCTCCGGCCGGGCGCCGATCAACGAGGAGCGAATGCACCTCTATGACGCCTTCGAGAAGCCGCGGAGGGTGCGGGGATCGCTCCCGCTCATGACCAGGCCGGAGGTGGAGGCCTACCGCGATCGCGTCGATGGGCTGGCCCTCGAGCTGCTCGACGAGGCCGACATGGACGGGGCGGATCCACTTCTGCGGCACGGCTTCGTGTACGAGATGATCGTCCAGCATGAGCATCAGCATCAGGAGACCATCCTCCAGGCGCTGCAGATGCTGCCCGGCGGTTACCGGCCTGACGCCGCCCTCGCCAGCCAGGTGGCGCACTCCGCGCCCTTGCCTCATGCGGTCACGGCGGCATCACGGCCGCCCGCCCCGAGCATGGTGGCCGTCGCCGGGGGGCGCTATCCCATCGGTGCCACGGGGCATGGCCCCCACGACAACGAGCGCCCCCGGCACGAGGTGTCGCTCGCTGCCTACCGCATCGACCGCTTCCCGGTCACCTGCGGGGATTTCGCCGGCTTCATCGCCGACGGCGGCTACCGTCGGGCGGAGCTGTGGACCGACACCGGCTGGGCATGGCGCCTCGAGTCGGGCGCCGAGGCGCCCCTGTACTGGCGCCGGGAGGGGGATTCCTGCGTCACCGAACGGTTCGGCGAGAGCGCCCGGATCGACTGGCGGACACCGGTCATCCACGTCTGCTGGTATGAGGCCGATGCCTACGCCCGGTGGGCGGGCAAGCGGCTTCCCACCGAGTTCGAGTGGGAGGTCGCGGCCGGCTGGGATCCCGCTCTCGGGCGCACCCGGCGGTTTCCCTGGGGCGATCAACCACCGACCGCGGATCTGGCCAACCTCGATCACGCCCGGCTGGGCTGTGCCACGGCCGGCGCCCACCCCCTCGGCGCCAGCGCGCTGGGCTGCGAGCAGATGGTGGGCGACGTCTGGGAGTGGACCTCGAGCGACTTCCTCCCCTACCCCGGCTTCACCGCCTTCCCCTACAGGGAGTACTCCGAGGTCTTCTTCGGCTCTGATCACAGGGTCCTTCGGGGTGCCTCATGCGCGTCCCGATCCAGCGTGGCCCGGGTCACATTCCGCAATTGGGACTACCCGATTCGCCGGCAGATCTTCGCCGGATTCCGCTGCGCCGCCGATGGAGACGAACCTTGACCAAGGCCCTCGCGCCGCTCACCGTCGCCATCCACACGGTGGGGCGCAACAGTCGCGACGAGCTCGTCGCCGACGTCCGCTCGGGGCTGACCGCCAGGCCCAAGACCCTTCCCCCACGCTGGTTCTATGACGAGCTGGGTTCCCGGCTCTTTGAGCAGATCACCGCTCTCCCCGAGTACTACCAGACCCGCACCGAGGCCGCCATCCTCAGGGTCCATGCCCCCGCCATCGCCGCCCGGGTGAGGCCGGAGTCGCTCGTGGAGTTGGGAGCCGGATCCTGCGCCAAGTCGCGCATCCTCATCGATTCCTGCCGGCGCCTGGGGACGCTGTCCACCTTCATCCCCTTCGACATCAGCGAGAGCGCCCTGCTGGCGGCCGGACGGGAGCTGCTCGAGGAGTACCCCGGTCTCACCGTCCACGCCATGGTGGGCGACTTCGCAACCCATCTCGACCTCATCCCCCGTCACGGCCGCCGGCTGGTGATCTTCCTGGGCAGCACCATCGGCAACTTCGACGATGAGGGGCGCCGGCTCTTCCTGGGCCAGGTGCGCGGCCTGCTGGCTCCCGGTGATGCCCTGCTTCTCGGTCTCGACCTGGTCAAGCCGGTGTCCGACATGCTGGCCGCCTACGACGACGCCGAGGGCGTCACCGCGGAATTCAACCTCAACCTTCTGAACGTCCTCAACCGTGAGCTGGAGGCGGATTTCGACGCCTCGGGCTTCGAGCACGCCGTCCGCTATGACGAGGCCCTGCACCGCATGGAGATGCACCTGCGCTCGCGGCGCGAGCAGACGGTGCGCCTTCCCGTCGCCGACCTCGAGGTCCACTTCCAGGCCGGCGAGCTGATGCGGACCGAGATCAGCGTCAAGTTCACGCCGCCCATCGCCGAGGAGCTCCTTGGCGCCGCCTCGCTGCGGGTGGACGGGTGGTTCACCGATCCGCAGAAGCGCTTCGCCATGGCGCTGGCAGTGCCGACGTAACTTGGCGGTGCGCACCGGCGTCCACTCATGAGCGCGTGAGAGCTGCACACGTGACCGCATGACAGCGGCACAGGTGACCGGATGACAGCGGCACAACGGTGGCGTGAGGGCCTCGCCGCCTGGGCCATCCCGCAGCACATCCTCGACGCCGCGCCGGAGGATCCCTGGGGTCACAGCCCGGAGATGTTCGCCAGGCGTGCCGATGACGGCCGCGACATCATGACGCCGTCCCGGCGTGCCGCCGCCGAGGCCCTGCCCCCTGGCGGCGCCGTCCTCGATGTCGGCTGCGGGGCGGGTGCGGCGTCGCTGCCGCTGGCCGGCCGGGCGGGCGAGATCACCGGCATCGATCCCTCCCAGGCGATGCTGGACGAGTTCGTCTCGCGCATGAGGGCGGCCGGCAGCGGCCACCGCACCCTCCGGGGCACCTGGGCCGAGGTGGGCGACCGGGCGCCGGTCGCCGACGTCGTCCTCTGCTATCACGTCGCCTACAACGTCGCTGAACTGAACGATTTGGTGGCCGGCATCACCGCGCACTGCCGCCGCCGGGTCGTCCTGGAGCTCACCGCCCAGCATCCCCTGAGCTGGCTCAACGACCTCTGGTCACGTTTTCACGGGATTCAACGGCCGGCCGGCCCCACGGCCGACGACGCCGCCGCCGTGCTTAACGAGGCGGGGCTGGAGCCCCAGCGAGCCGACTGGGAGCCCGATGCGACGGGGCGGCGGACCACATTCGCCAGTGAGGAGCAGATGGTTGCCTGGGTCAGGCGCCGCCTCTGTCTGCCCGAGACCAGGGACGCCGAGATCCGCGATGCCCTCGGTGACCGGATCCAGGTGGGTCCGGGAGGCGATGCCGGCTTTCCCCGGCGGCCCCTGGTGACGTTGTGGTGGGATGTGCCGGGCGGACCCTGACCGCTCGACTATGCCTCCTCTGACCCCTCC
>JBHELP010000020.1:0-2997 GCA_046263035.1 Candidatus Dormibacteria bacterium
TCTCCACTATCCGGCCTCCGAAATGGGTGAACATGGGGATGACGGAGTCATAGGATTCCGAGGCTCGGCTGAAGAGCGATGCCATCCGGTTCTTGCGAATTTGAGCGGGGTCCCTGACCATGAGGCGGAGGACTTTAATCAATCTCGGGCGGTGAGCATCCGCCCGCCGGAGGCGTGAACCGCCGCGGGCGGCTACTCTCTGAACAATGGGAGACCGGCTCGTCTATGTGTCCAGGCTGACGCGACTGCCGCTGGTGGGCGCCGATGGTGCCGAGGTTGGCCGGGTGGTCGACGTGGTGCTCGGCCTCGGAGCACAGCCACCGCGGGTGAACGGCTTTGTTGTCGCGGTGCAGCGCCGCCGCGTGTTTGTCGGCGTCGGTCGCGTTGGCGAGATCGAGAAGGACGGCATCCGGTTGCGCCGCGGCTCCATAAACATGCGCCAATTCGAGGCCCGCCCCCGAGAGCGCCTGGTCATCGGGGAGCTGATGGACCACCACGTGCATGGCCGCCGGGTCATCGACATCGGCCTGGAGCCCACCCGGGAGCCCTTCGCCTGGCAGGTGGCCACCGTGGCCCTGGCCACGGGACGGCTTCCGGGTCTCCGCCGCGCTCCCGACGTCATCGAATGGTCCGACGCCGGCGAGCTCTTCACCGAGGACCGCGCGCTCGACCGGCAGGCGGCGGCGCTGGGGCAGCTGCATCCCGCCGAGATGGCCGGCGCCATCCGCCGGCTCCCCCTCAGCACACGCCGGGTGCTGGCCGCGGCCCTCGAGGACGAGCGTCTGGCCGACCTCCTCGAGGAGCTGTCCGAGGATGAGCAGGTCCGCCTGGTCGAGGGGCTCGACGGTGAGCGCCTCGCCCGCGTGCTCGACGAGATGGAGGCGGACGACGCCGCCGACCTGCTCGGCGAATTCACCGCAAGCCGCCAGGCCGAGCTGCTCGGGGCCATGGACCCTGGCGAGGCGGAGCCGGTGCGGCGGCTGCTGAGCTATGAGCCGAACTCGGCGGGTGGATTGATGACTCCGGAGCCGATCATCCTCGCCCCCCATGCCACCGTCGCCGAGGCTCTCGCGCGCATCCGGGATCCCGACCTCTCCGTCCCGCTGGCCGCCCAGGTCTTCGTCGCTCAGCCGCCCCTGGAGACGCCCACCGGCCGCTACCTGGGAGTGGTCGGCATGCAACGGCTGCTGCGCGAGGCGCCCAGCAAGCAGGTCAGCCGCTGCCTGGACGATGAGTGGGAGGCCATCGGCTCGGACACCACCGAGCGGCAGGTGGCCGAGCGGCTGGCGGCGTACAACGTGATCGCGCTGCCGGTGACCGACGCCTCGGGCCGGCTGCTGGGGGCGGTCACCATCGACGATGTGCTCGACCGCGTGCTGCCCGCCAACTGGCGGCTGACCCAGGTGACCTCCTGATGGGGCGACGCGACGACCTCAGCACGCCCCGGGGGGCGCCGGGAGGGCCACAGTACGATCCCGACTCCTTCGGCCGCATCGCCGAGCGGCTGGCCCGCTATCTGGGAACCGGACGCTACCTGGCCATCCAGACGGTCTTCGTGATCATCTGGATACTCCTCAACCTGGTCGCCGCCTCGTTGCGCTGGGATCCCTACCCCTTCATCCTCCTCAACCTCGCCTTCTCGACCCAGGCGGCCTACGCGGCCCCCCTCATCCTGCTGGCCCAGAACCGCCAGGCAGACCGCGACCGTGCCGAGGTGGAGCGCGATCGAGAAATGAACGCCCGCTCGCTGGCCGACACCGAGTTTTTGGCCAGGGAGATGGCGGCCATCCGACTGGCCCTGGACCACAAGGTGGATCGCGACGACCTCCAGGACGCCATGCAGCGGCTCACGGAGATCGTCGAGCGGCTGCACCCGGTCGCCGACCCGGCGCTCAGGGGATCTTGAAGGACCCCATGACGAAGAGCAATCCGAAGACGAGGACGATGGTCACCACCAGGAAGATGATGCCTGGCATGATCTCCGAGTAGCGGCCAAACCGGCCCTCCAATCTCTTCCTGTCGACGGCTGCCTGGGCGGCGGCGGGCGAGGAAGCGCCCACCGGCTGCACCTGCTGCTCGGTGTGTCCAGCAGCCGGGAACACCGGCTTGGGCTCAGGTTTGGCAACCGGCTCCGGCCGGGGCTCGATCCGGGTTTCGGGCTTCACATCGAGGGCCGCCGCCGGCTCGGAACTGGTATCGGCGCTCGCTGCTGGGCGGGTGTCGAAGGTCGGCACGGCCTCCCTTTTTGGAGCGGGCGCGGCAGGGGCCTCGCGAGCGGCGTCGGGAGACGGCACCACGGTCCCCCGGGCCGCCGGAGCATCGCCCTCTCCCTCTGTCGGCACGGCCGTTCGGGCCGGAACCGGCGACTCGGTTCCCCCAACCTCATCGACATCGGAATCGGGTAGTACGGCGGGCCCCGCATCGACACCGCTCGGCGCCGGTGCGTCGACAGGGTCATTGCCTCCTGGACGAACGTGCGGGCCTGGTAAGGCATCCAGATCGCTCGGTGCCGGTGCGTCGACAGAAGCCGACGCCGCAGTTGCCGGGGAATCGTCCTCCACCTGCGGCCAGGCCGTCTGCCTGGACGACTCGCCGACCACCGCCCGGCTCCGCACCTTCCCCGCACCGGTGCTGACCGCCGACGGCCTGTCCTCGTCGGTCGGGCGAGGATCTCCAGCCGGCCTGCGCGTCGACGCCGGCTTCGTGGAGCTTATCTGCGCGGGCGATTCCGGCTTGCCCGGAATCACACCTGTGCCAGAGCTGGCCGGGGTGGACCGCTTCTTTGCGGCCCTGGCGGAAGGAGCCGTGGTCGGCTGGTCGGACGCCGCAGTGGTCGCCTCGCCGGACGCCGCAATGGCCGTTTGCGGGGAGGCCGTCGGAGCCGCTTCGGGGGAAGGGGCCGGGGCGGCTTTGGGGGAAGGCGCCGGGCCCGCCTTGGCCGAGCTCGCCGTGGTCGCCTTGGGGGAAGGCGCCGGGGCCGCCTTGGGGGAAGGCGCC
>JBHELP010000021.1:0-4400 GCA_046263035.1 Candidatus Dormibacteria bacterium
CCGTTCAGGTGCCCGAGAGCTCGTCGCTCAAGGACAAGCGCCAGGTGGTCGGATCGCTCACCGCACGGCTTCGCCGCACCTTCAACGTCGCCGTCGCCGAGGTCGGCGACCTCAACCTGTGGCAGTCCGCGGTGATCGGCATCGCCTGCGTGAGCGAGAGCAGTCGTCATGCCGACGAGATGTGCCAGAAGGTCCTGCGCTTTGTCGACCGCGAGGCCGACGCCCTGGTGACCGCCTCGCGCTTCGAGCTTGTCCATATATGACCCTCCACCCGTTGAGCGCCCCGGCTCGGGATTCCACCCGCGACGCTCCAGCACGATGGGAGGCGCTGATCGAGGCCTTCCAGGAGACGCTGCCCTGGCGGCTCGACGACTTCCAGGTGGAGGCGATGCGAAACCTGCGCGATCATCAGGGAGTGCTGGTCAGCGCGCCGACCAGCAGCGGCAAGACGGTGATCGCCGAGTTCGCCGTGTGGCGGGGGGTGGCATCACCAGAGCATCTGCGGCCCCCTTCCACCCAACCACACCGGGTCATCTACACCACGCCGCTCAAGGCACTCAGCAATCAGAAATATCGAGACCTTCGCGCCGTCCACGGCGACCGCGCCGTGGGCCTGGTCACGGGTGAGCACAGCATCAATGAGGATGCCCCCGTGGTCGTCATGACCACCGAGATCCTGCGCAACATCCTCTACGACGAGCCCCAGCGTGTCGACCTGGTCAGCGACGTCGTCCTCGACGAGGTCCACTACATCGACGACCATCCGCGGGGAACCGTGTGGGAGGAGATCATCATCGAGGCCCCACCCCACATCCGTTTCGTGGGCCTGAGCGCCACCATCAGCAATGTCGCCGAGGTGGCGGCCTGGATGACGGAACGGCGCGGGCGGATCGCCACGGTGGTGCGGCGAGAGCGTCCGGTGCCGCTGGAGCTGTGGCTCTCCGTCGAGAATGAGCTCCTGCCCCTGTTCGACCGCAATGGCCATGCCCATCGGCAGACCCTGGAGAGGGCGCAGAACCTCGAGGGCGGGTATGCCGGATTCCGGTACGCACGTCGCGCCCCGGACAACGATCTCCTCCACGTTGTAGAGGAGCTGCGCCGTGCCAGGATGGTTCCGGCCATCTATTTCATATTCTCACGTCGCGGTTGTGGCGAGGCACTGGCACGCTGTGCGGTGCACGGCCTCGATCTGACCAGCACTGCCGAGAAGGAGAGTATCGACCTTGCCTACGAGACCCGACTGAACGCCATCGAGGACGAGGATGAGAGGTGCGTGTATCGGGCTGCACTGGACCCGCGGCTACTGCGCCGTGGCATCGCCATGCATCACGCCGGCATGCTTCCCTACGCCAAGGAAACGGTCGAGGCCCTGTTCACGTCGGGTTCCATCAAGGTCGTCTTCGCCACCGAGACCCTCTCCCTGGGGCTGAACATGCCCGCCCGCGCCTGTGTCATCTCGTCCTTCACCAAGTTCAACGGCGTCAGCTTCGAGGCGCTGACCAGCGGAGAGCTCGCCCAGTTCATGGGCCGTGCCGGCCGGCGGGGTATAGACACCGTCGGCCACGGCATCATTCTCAAGGAGCAGGACGTCGACATACGCGATATCTACGACGCCGCGCTGGGCGGTGAGATGTCTGTCGACTCCAAGTTCTCCCCCACATACACCATGGCCCTCAACCTTCTGGGCACGCGAAGCGTCGCCCAGGCCGAGCAACTGCTGGAGGGCTCGTTCGGGCAGTACCAGAACCTTCAGCGCGTGACCCACTGGGCACACCGGCAGCGCAACCTCGAGGAACGTCTGGAGGATCTTCGCGCGCGCACCTATCGCCATCCCACCGTGGCGTGCACGGAACGCACCCTGGCGGGGTATCTGCACGCCGTGACCGAGGCGGACGAGGCCCAGGCCGCGCTGCGGCGATCACGTCGCGACCACTGGGAGCAGGGGCGTGGAGGCCGCGGCCGGGGACCACGATCGGATCCGGGTCAGCGCTACGAGCAGCAGCGCCGCGCCCTTCGGAACCTGCGCACCCGTGTCAATGACAGCCCATGCCGGCGCTGTCCCTTTCTCAATGATCACCGCGCCAACCATGGCGAGATCCGCAGCGTGACCAGCACCCTCCGGGGCGGCCGCGAGGAGGTGCAGCGAGCCGCTGAGCGGTACCGCCGCGAGTTCACCGCATATCGCAACGTGCTTCGTGACGGCGGATTCATCGAGAATGACCGGCCCACCGAGCTCGGTTCCATCGCCGCCTCGCTGTACGGGGAGAGCTCTCTCATTGTCGCGGACTGCCTGGGCAACAACGCCTTCTCCGGCCTCGACCCGGCCGAGCTGGCCGCCACCCTGGTCATGCTGGTGGCCGAGGATCGCCGTCGGGACCGGGCGGGCGGCCGCCATCGCTTCCCCACGCCCAACATCGAGGCTGCCTGGCGGCGGCTGCG
Source organism: Candidatus Dormibacteria bacterium (assembly GCA_046263035.1). Taxonomy (GTDB): domain Bacteria; phylum Chloroflexota; class Dormibacteria; order Aeolococcales; family Aeolococcaceae; genus JBHELP01. The sequence continues at coordinate 2,440 of JBHELP010000021.1, forward strand.
CCGGGTGGCGCAGCGGCTCTCGGCCATCGAGGCCGAGCACGGCCTGGCGACACTTCGGCCGCTATCGCTCGACTATGTCGCCTGCGTTCATCAGTGGACGTGCGGGGTGCCGCTGGCCGACATCGAGCCACCGGGAGGAACCGATCTCGGCGACGTCGTCAAGGCGGTCAAGAACCTGTACTCACTACTCCGCCAGATGGAGCAGGGCCTGCGCCGCCACCCGCTGCACGCCACGGTTGTAGAGGCCCGCCGGCGTATGGAGCGGGACCTCATCCGGCGGGTCTAGCGTACACCCTGCTGGAGGCGGTGACGCGCCACAGGTTCACCTCAGCCCCCGCCCCCGGTGGGGGTCACTCCTCCCGGACGAGATCCTCGGGCACGGTGACGACCCTGTAGGGCAGGTCGGTTATGTCATAAAACCGCAGTGGCTTGCGCAGACGCTTGGCTATGCCCATCTGCACCTTGACGCCGAGCGATGCATTTCCGAACACCCACATCTGATCGCAACGCATGATCAGGTTGTTGTTCGCCTCGCGAACGGCGTCCTTGGTGACCGTATGCAACAGGTAGTAGTCGAAGAGCATTTGAGGGCAGACAGGAACGTGGCCCTCGTCGAGCACGAACTTGGTGATGTGGGCACGCCAGTAGAAGTTGCGATTGCTCAGCGCGCAGTAGATGAGCTGTTTGGGATCTCGTAGGGCGTGCTCCGCCTGCTCCGCCGGAGTGGCCTTTGGAGTGGGCGCGAAGATTCCCTCAAGGATCTCCTCGGCGCTCTTGACAACGGCGGCCCTTTCTCGAACGGGCGCCTCTTCGGTGGTTTCCGGCAATCGAAGTCTCTGTTGAGCCGGAACCTGAATCCGCCAATCCGATGACCGACTCGCTGGGCGCCGACGGCCTACGAACGAGGCGGATCATAGCATTGCCGGCCGGATGCCTCCGCCCAGGGGACAAGGCCATGCAGGTGCTGCAGAGCGACCTCGAGGCGCCGGGCCCTCAGGGTGTCGTTTAGCCAGCGGCTCTGCCCCGATGGGTGGGGCAGGGGCAGCACCAGCCTGTCGATGGGGCCGTGAGCACCATCCACAACACTTCCCGCCTCCGTGAACACCGTCCCCACAAGGTCGTCCAGGCGCCTTCCGGGGAGATATCGCGCTGCGGCAAGAGCTCCCACGGTCACCACCAGCCGCGGTGTGAGCAACTCGATGAGGGAGTCCCTCCAGGGGCGGCAGAGAGCCAACTCCGGGGCACCTGGAGGGCGGTCGCCTGAGCCGTCGGGCCGGCGGCCGGGAAAGCATGTGGTCATAGACGTGATGTAGACGCGGTCTCGGAAGTCGGCCTCATCTGTGAAGCCGGCTCGAACCATCCAGCGGATCAGCTGCCGCCCGGCCCGGCCCGAGAAGGGCCGGGCAACGTCGTGCTCGACTGGGCCGGGGGCCTGACCGATGAGCAGGATGCGCTGGCCCGGCCGCCCGCTGAATACAGGACGTGCGGCAGGAAGGAAGCCGGCGTCAACACAGCGCCTGCAGGCGCGATGTGCGATCTGCAGTGCTCTGAGCGACTCGGCGGTGCCGTCAGGAAACGTCGGGCTGCCGTCCGGGCCGATACCCGCCGACCGCCCGCCTGTGCTCTCAATGATCGCCGTGAACGATGCCGTCGAACGGCGTATCATCGGTCGAGTCGCATCCGCATCCATCCGTCCCACCACTGCCACCGACCTCCATCATGAGGCAGCATGTCAGACGAAGTCCCCCGCTCTGCCCACGGCAACCGGCCTCCGCAGCGACGCGGCAACAGTGCGCCGTCCTGGTGGCCCCGCCTGGAGCGGGCGGACCTGCCGGACGAGGTTGTGGACGGACGGGCTGAGTCGCGCCCGGCCGTGGGCAGTGGATTGCCGGTCCCCGAGGAACGAGGTTCGGGGCCGGCGGCCCGGTCCCGGGCGAGCTCGGCCCTGATCTACCTGGTGG
>JBHELP010000022.1:0-3207 GCA_046263035.1 Candidatus Dormibacteria bacterium
AGTGGGGACGGTGTACCGTGCCCTCTCGCCGTCGGAGCAGACATCGACGGTGATCGTGACCGCCAACTACGGAGAGGCCGGCGCCATCGACCACTACGGGTCACGCTACGGCCTGCCCCGGGCGTTCAGCGGCCACAACAGCTACTGGTTCTGGGGCGTGCCCCGTCCCCCTCTGGGAACGGCCATCCTCGTTGGCTTCCATTCGGTTGCCCGCCATCCCTACTTCCGTGACGTGGCGGTGGCCGCACGGATCCACAATGCCGCAGGAGTGCACAACGACGAGGAAGGGCTGCCGATCTGGCTCTGCCGGGGTCAGATGCAGCCCTGGCCCACCATCTGGCCGGCCTTTCGGCATTACGACTGAGCTCAGAGCTCACGGAGAAAGGGCTGCTTGCTTACACGTTGTGGGGTCTGGTCTGGATATTGCTCGCTGAGCGAGCAATATCCAGACCACCACTCGGGTCCGTGCCGCCACTGGACACTGGACATGCATGGCATTAAATGATTTTGTGCACGGGGAGGTGAAGGTGCATGGCGGCAAATGCCGGGCAGGTGGCGGTCGACCTGCCTGCCAAGGTCAAGGCGTTGATGCCGGAGCTGGTCAAGGACCTCATCGGGCTTGTCGAGATTCCCTCGGTCAGCCAGGCGGGTAGTGCGCCGGCGGAGGTCCTCCGGGCGGGCGAGGCCGTTGCCTCCCTGCTGCAGGGTTCCGGGATCAACGACGTTCGCTTCCTCCCCATCACCGGCGACCATGGGGATGCCGCACCGCTGGTGTATGCAAACCATCCCTGTGCCGGGGCGCCGGCCGGCACGCCTACGGTGTTGCTGTACGCCCATTACGACGTGCAGCCGGCCGGTGCATGGACCGATGCCTTCAGGCCCCGGCAGGTCGACCAGCGCCTGTTCGGCCGGGGGGCAGCCGACGACAAGTCGGGAATCATGATGCACCTCGGAGCCATCAGGGCATTCGCCGGCAAGCCGCCCGTGCACCTCAAGGTCGTCATCGAGGGGGAGGAGGAAACCGGCGGGGGGACGCTGGAGGCGTTCGTCAGCAATCCCGAGAACCACGGGCTGTTCCAGGCGGACGTCGTCGTGGTGGCGGACACCGGCAACTGGGCGGTGGGTGAACCCGCCCTGACGACGACGCTGCGCGGCATGGCCGCAGCAGACGTGACCGTCCGTACCCTGGCAGCGCCCGTGCACAGTGGGGTGTACGGCGGCCCCGCCCCGGATGCGTTCATGGCGCTGGCACGCATCCTGTCCGCCCTCCACGATGCCGAGGGGGTGGTGACAGTCCCCGGCCTGCTGCGTCCACCGTGGACCGGCGTGGAGATGACCGAGGATGAGTACCGTCACGATGCCGGCGTCCTGCCGGGAGTCAGCCTCATCGGCAGCGGGTCGGTCTCCCAGCGCCTCTATTCGACCCCCGCCATCAATGTGGTCGGCCTGGACGGGGTGCCGTCGCTCAGCGCCGCCACCAATGCATTGCGCGACCGGGTGACCGCCCGCATCAGCCTGCGCCTCGCACCCGGAGAGCGCCCGGCGAGGCCATCCAGAAGCTGAACCAACAGCTGGAGGCCGTGAAGCCATGGCACGTCGACATGACCGTGACGCCCGTGGGCACGGGCGAGGGCTACGAGGCCGACCCCAGCCGGCCGGCGTACGCCATGGCCAGGGCGGCGCTGGAGGTAGCGTACCCCGGCAAGCGCGTGCGGTATGCGGGCGAGGGCGGTTCCATCCCCCTGGTGACCCGCCTGGCCGGCGTCAACCCCGAGGCGTCAATCATCCTGTGGGGATGCGAGGAGCCAGCCGCCAACATCCACGGTCCCGGGGAGAGCGTGGATCTCGGCGAGCTGGAAGCCATGACGCTGGCCGAGGCCGGGCTCCTGGCGAGGCTGGCCGGGACCTCCCCTGACGTGGGAGGGTAGTCACCGTTCACGCGTCGACGCGCGGTCGCCAGCCGGTCCGCCCCCTACGTTGACCTCTCTTCGTCGGTATGCCTGACCCGCCGGTGAAGCCTCGACGGCCCGCAGCCCGGGCGTTGATGCCCGCTGGGATCATTGCGTTCTTCGTGGGCATGCTTGTCATCGAGATCGTCGCGATCGCGAAGCGATGGGACGGCCTGGCACGGGAGATCTCGTTCCTGGTGGCATTTCCGGCGGTCCCCCTGGCCATCAGGACCGCGTTTCCCCACACGGCCCACCATATCCGCACCGCGCTCACCGTCCTGGGTTGCGGATGCGCGCTGGTGGCAGCCATCTTCCTGGTCCGCATCGCATGGCTCAGCCGCCAGGAGCCCGTGATCAGGATCGGGGTCAGCCTTCCTTTCAGCAACGACCCCGACGACGCCGGGCCGATCTACACCGGCATCCAGACCGCGATGAACAACGCGATAAAGGACATGACCGGCCCCGGCATCCACCACATCGACAAGCATGCGATCGAGATCGACCATCACCGCGTGGAGCTCGTGGCGTTCGACGATTCGCTGATTGGCGACAGCGATTGCCGTGGGGGCCGGAGCTGCCCCATCACGCTCCGGAACGGAGGCAGGCAGAGGGACTTCACCGACATCACGAGGGATCCCCGGGTGGTCGGCATCATCGGCCCGTTCAACAGCTCGGTGGCCGTCCGGGAGATCCCCGCCGTCAGGGCGGCCCATATCCCCCTCCTCAGTCCCGCCAACGCCGCTGACTGCTTGACAAGCGCCAGCTTCGCCGACGGTGACTGCAACGTCGCCAGGCTCGGGCAGGACTACTATTTCCGGCTACCCTCGCCCGATCGCGTGCGGCAGAAGGCCATGGCCAACTTCCTCTGGGGCTTCTGGCAGAGCAAGCACCCCGCGGGGCCACCGGCCCGGGTGGCGATCTTCGAGGAGTCGGGGCCCAGGGGCGTGACGTTCTCCAGGGGTGCGGGCGCCCGTTTCACCGAGGCGTGGATGAAACATCCCTCCGCGCTGATGCCCGATGTCCATCCCCTCGCGGACGCCTCAGCGAACGAGGACCTCCGGGACACCCTAAAAAACCTGACCGTCAAGCCGGACATCATCGCCTACGCCGGGACCGGACACGGCGGCCCACTTCTCTACCAGGCAGCCGCCGAAGAGAGGTGGTCGGACACGATCTTTGCCGGGCCGGGGAGCTTCGAGAATGACCGCTATGCAAAAACCTACACCGACCACCCCAGCGGCGGCCCGCTCTATGCGGT
>JBHELP010000023.1:0-19335 GCA_046263035.1 Candidatus Dormibacteria bacterium
CTCCAGCACACCCCGGGCCATGGTCACATCGGCTCGATCAATGTAGACTCGACCGGCGAGGGCGAGGGCATGTGCCTGGCACCATGTATCAGCGCAGTCGTCGGCCAATCTCGCGCTCTCCTCCAGAAGCGTCAGCGCCAAAGCACCATCGGAATACAGGGCGTGGTTGCCCAGCAGCAGGAGACTTCGCGCCTGGCCCGGGAGATGATCCCGTTTTCTCGCCCATTCCAGGCTCTGCTGTAGAGGGCCGTTCGCCGCGTCAAGCTGCCCGAGCATGAGTCGCATGAAGCCCAGTCCCCACAGGGCCTTGCCTCGGCCCGACTCCGGCTCAGCCGGCGACGCCTCCAGGGTGGCCGCCAGTGTGTCTCGTCCCTCGATGTAACACCCCCGTAGCCTCCAGAACAAGGCAAGCGCTCCCGCCATTCTCAACGCCAGGTCGCATGCCCCACGTTCCTGGAACCACCGGAGGCCCTCCCGAAGGTCGTTCTGGCAGCGGTGAAGTCGAGCCAGCCAAGTCAGCTGGTCCGCGCCGGTAAGCGCCGGTTCCGCTTCTTCGGCAAGAGCCATAGCCCATCGCGCATGTCGATCACGGAAGCAAACCCCCTCTCCCGCTCGCGTCAAGCGATCGACGGCATAGAGTCGAACGCTCTGCAGCATCCGATAGTGAGACTGATCGTCCTCGACATCGGCGAGCACAAGGGATTTCGCAAGTAGTCCAGCCAGGGGGTCGAGCACGTCGTCAAGCCGGTCTCCGGTCGAGGCGACGGCTCGCACCGCTTCCAAGTCAAAGGGCCGACGAACACAGAAAGCCTTCGAAAGAGCAACTGCTCCGCCTCGGACAGCAGATCGTGACTCCAGTTGAGGGCCAGTTCGAGGCTTCGGTGGCGAGGAGGCGCATTCTGGTCGCCCCCCGTGAGGATCGTAAGGCGTTCATCGAGACGGGCGACCAACTCGCGGGGCGTCAGCACACCGACACGGGCTGCCACCAGCTCGATGGCAAGCGGCAGCCCGTCCAGACGCCGGCAGATCTCGGCCACCACGGGTAGCGTCTTGTTGCTGGGGCGAAAGCCCGGCCTCATCGCTCCGGCGCGATCGCGGAAGAGGCTGATGGCTGGGTTTGCCGCGAGTACCTTTGGAGGCTCGGTGGATTCAGGAACGCTGAGCGGCGCCACGGGCCAGACCAACTCATGAGGTAGACCGAGGTCCTGCTGGCTGGTGGCCAGAACCGACACTTCGGGGCAACTCCCCAGGAGAGCTTCCGCGACCTCGACGCAACCCTCCCGAACGCGCTCACAGCCGTCGAGGATGAGCATCAGCCTTAGGCCCCGCAGCCGCGCCACCAGTGCGGCAAGCAGGCTACGTCCGGGCTGTTCCCACACAGAGAGCGTGGCGGCCACGGCCTTCACTACCGGGCTGGGGCCGACGAGGGCAGCCAGCTCAACGAAATGAACCCCGTCCGGGTATTCCTGGCTGACGCGCCGGGACAACTCGAGCGCGAGCCGGGTCTTCCCCACCCCCGACGTGCCGGTAAGGGTTATCAGCGATGACTTCGATAGCGTGGCGGCCAGGGCAGCCAACTCCTGGCTTCGGCCGAAAAAGCGGTCAGTGGGAAGTGGCAGTCCAGTTGATGGCGTGGGCCCCAAGCGGTCGTCCTTGGTACCGGATTCGTGCGAGAGGCGCCGCCTACCGCGCGGACCCGACCAGCGGGGAGTCGCCTCGGGGATGCCCTGCAGCCTCCGCCGGTAGGCTGCCATGCGGCACGACGAGCTACAGAACCGGGGAGCCCGGCCCGGGCCAGTCACCACAATCCTGTCGCCGCAGGCGGCGCATGTCCTTTCCGGCGATGCGAGCATCCGCAAGATCGTAACGTACTTGTAGGCTCGCCCCCTGTGCGTTACGAGACCACAAGGTCGCCTGTTCGGCCGAGGTAGGTTGATCTACGGCCACGTCGGGCGGAGGCAATCCTCGAGCAGCATCGTGGTCGTGGCCTCATACGATCCGTCGTGCTCAGGTGCGTGTAGACCCTGGTGATCATGTCGAGGGTGGAGTGGCCGACGATCTGCTGGAGCATGAGCGGGTTCATGCCCTTCTGGATCGCGTGGGTCGCGTGGCTGTGCCTGAGGAGGTGGGGATAGACCCGCTTGGTGTCGCCGGCGACTCGCCGAGCAGGCGGATCATCTGTACATGGGGAAAACGTCGGGGCGGCCAGGATCGAACTGGCGACCCCCTGCTCCCAAAGCAGGTACGCTACCGCTGCGCCACGCCCCGAGACAGTGAGCATACGGCTCGGGACGGCCCCCAGGGAGCACAAACGGGCACACTTGTGGCCCGATGGACGCCCTCGACATCTTTCTCCTGGCGGTGATCGTCGCCCTCGGGGTGTCCGGGTACCGGCGGGGGCTCAGCTGGGTGGCCATCTCGATCACCGCGCTGATCATCGGCCTCCTCAGCGCCGGAGCGGTGGCCCCCCCCCTGGCCCGCCACATCAGCCAGCGCCGTGACGTCCAGCCGGCCGCCGCAACCGGCATCTTCCTCACCATCGTCCTTGTCATCCAGGGCGCGGCCACCGCCCTCGGCTACCGGCTCCGGGTCAAGACCATCCGCTCGCGCTTCGCCGATCTGGACTCCGGACTGGGTTCCACGGTCGCCGTCCTCGGCGCCCTGATTGGAACCTGGTACCTCGGCCTCGTCTTCTCGCACAGTCCATGGAGCGATCTGGATTCCCAGATCGGCGACTCCTTCATCATCCGCCGGCTGGACGGCGTTGCTCCCGAGCCCCCCGGCTTCCTTGCCCAACTGGAGCACGTGCTCCGGGACTCGACGTTCCCAATTCCCTTCGCCAGCCTGGGTCCGTCGGGATTGCCGCCGGTGAGCATCCCCGCCACCATCGACACCGTGGGCACCCGCGCCGCCGCCCGGGTCACCTCCAAGGTCACCAGCACCGGATGCGGTGGCATCGAGGCCGGCTCCTCCTGGCCCATGGATCGAGATCACTTGGTCACCAACGCCCATGTGGTGGCCGGGGCCGACCGTACCCAGGTCGAGACGCCGGATGGGGCAGTCCACACCGCCACGGTGGTGTTCTTCAATCCCAACAGCGACGTCGCCGTCCTGCATGTGCCGGGCCTGAACATCACTCCGCTGGCGATGGACGGCGGTGAGCCGTCGCGGGGAACCAATGGCGCGGTGATCGGCTACCCGGGTGGCGGTGGTGAGAGAGTGGTACCCGCGGCGGTGCGGGGCGCCGAGCAGGCGCGCGGCTACAACATCTACGGAACCGACCTGGTGACCCGGGGGGTCGCGGTCCTGGCGACCCATGTCATCCCGGGAAACTCTGGGGGGCCCCTGGTCTCGCCGGCCGGCCACGTGATGGGGCTGGTCTTCGCCGCCAGCACCCTCGATCCCTCCGAGGGCTACGCGCTCACCGTGCCCCAGATCAGCTCCGACCTGGACGCGGCCAGGGGCCGTACCAGGGCCGTCTCGACACAGGAATGCGCACCGTGAGAGGGGCCGTGCCGGGAAAGGGAATCGAACCCTTACAAGCTTGCGCTTACAGCGCCCTGAACGCTGCGTGTCTACCAGTTCCACCACCCCGGCGTGCGGTGTGCATCGTATCAACGGTGTGCCCCACACCACCGAGGCCTACGGAACATAGACGCGGCCGCCGCGCTCGATGGTCGCCACAAGCTTCCACGTCGAGGGCGGCCGCCATCCCGGGGGCAGCGGATCGCGACCATCGCCCCCCACCACCACGGCGGCGGGGACCAGCTCCTCGACCCGCGAGGTGAGGGCGCGACCATCGGTGATCAACGCCTGGCGGCCCTGAGGCCCGGTGCCGGCGGCGGCGACGTTCACATCGAGATGACCGCCGAGCACGGAACGAAGGTCGGGATCATCGAGCACCACCACCAGGCCCTCACGGCGGCCGGCCTGGGTGAGGGCGCGGGTCAGAGCGGTGTCCGAGGGCACCTCGGTGAAGTGGAGCAGCACCGCGGTGCCCGCCCCCGCGGCGACGGCCGCAGCGGACCCCACGGCCACCGCCCGCCAGCGCGGCGCCCGTCTCCACCAGTCGGCGGCGGGATGCGCGAGCAGCGCCACACCTGCCAGTACCGCGGCCACCGCCGCGGTGGCGAGCCCCCGCTGCCAGGTGACGGTAAGGTCCGGGCGGGTCGGGGCCGTGACAGCCATAACCGCGTTGTAGAGGAGGACCCCCGCCGACGCGATCAGCCACGCACGGCTGGGGAGGACGGTCGCGCTGAACAGCAGAGCGAGGAGCACCGGCGCCAAGGACAGCCGCAGTGAGCCGGCGATGAGGTTGAGCTCTCCCTGAGGACCGCCGCCGGTGCCGGGCCCCCACACATAGGCGAGGGTCAAAAGCGGTACCAGGAGGGCTGTCAGAGCCGCACCCGGGCGGCGTCGCAGCACCATGATGGTGCCGATGGGGAAGACGATCCCCGCCAGCACGATCACGCCCAGGCCATAGAGGCGCCAGATGGACACCGCCCACCGTGCCAGGGCGGTCACATCGCGGCCCACCAGATGACTGAGCATTGGTGTCGAACGGAAGGCCATGAGGTCGGGCCCCCCACCGAATACGCGGTGACCGGCGACGGCCAGAGGAACGGGGTAGATGGGATTGCCGGCGTTCACCCAGTTGCGCAGGAACCAGAAGCCGGCCAGAGCGGCAACGCCGGCGGCCAGGAGGCCAGCGGTCCGCAGACGATGGCGCGGCGTGGCGGCCACCGCCCAGAGACCGACTACGGCGGCGGGCAGCGCGGCCGGGAAGGCTGAGCCCGCCGCCAACCCCAGGCCGAGACCGGCCAGCACAGCCCAGGTGCGCGAGCCCGGGAGATGCCGCCCGCGGAGGATCATGGCGACGGCGAAAACGAGACCGGCAAGGACGCCAAGATCGGGCAATATGCTGCTCGCCTGCGTCAGGTAGCTGATCGGCGCGGTGACGACCAGTAGTGCCGCCATGGCGCCCTTCCAACCGGAACCGCCCAGCTCCCGGATGATGAGTGCCGCCGAGAGCACGGTTATCAAGGCGAAGACCAGGCCGAGGCCGTAGGCCAGCTCATCAGTGTGGGTGGCGAGCATGGGCCAGAGGGCGGCCAGGTCGGTGTTGCCGGGAAGGGTGGCCGAGGTTGCGTCTCCGGGCGCCGAGAAGGGCAGCGACCACGTCTCGTGGGTGGCCAGCCAATGAGCCGTGCTGGCGGTGTGAACCCGTCGCGTCTCGGCCTCACCGGAGGGCCCGCTGAGCGCCTCGACCACGGCCAGGGCGCCGAAGGGGATGGCCGCCGCGATGGCCGCCAGCCATCCGTCGGAGGGCAGCCGCCTGTCCGCCGCGGAGCCCTCGGGGGCGGGAAGGCGGGCCGCCACGCCGGCGGCGATGAGCACATGGGCGACCAGCACAGCGATCGGCCACAGCAGGTGAACCGCGCCCAGGATCTGAAGTACCGCAACAACCTGCACCACGTCCAGGAAGGCGGCGACGGCGGCCCGCTCGATGCTCGATCCGGCCTCGGCGGGAAGCAGGTACCCGGCGACGCGAGCTCCCGTGAAGAGGACGGCTCCCAGGGCGACGAGTATCCCCAGGGCGATCAGTGACAGGGTGAGAACGTCCCGGGTCTCACCGGGTGGAAGCCCGCGTCCCCAGGACGCTATCGATTGAAAGCGGGCCTCGCTGCCGCCCACGGCCGGGATTGCCGCGTCCGCCACCGAATCCCGCACCACCAGGGCATCCGCCGGCGCGTAGAGGAACACGGCGGGAGCGGACTCGGCGAGCTGGCCCTGCACCCGGCCGGCGGCCTCCATGCGCGCTCGCTGATCGGTGACGGTGGCGAGGGCGTCGAGGGCCTGGTCGAGAAATGGATCGGGGGCAGCACCGGAGACGTTGAACCCCTGCGGCGGGCTGGCGTTGGACCGCCAAAAAGAGCTGACGTCGGGGTCCGGTCCGTTGTCCCAGTCGGCCAGGGCCATGGTGAAGGCACGAGGGACGATCACCGTGGACACGAATGTCGGCGCCGGCACCACCTGCACGGTGATCGCAATGCCCAGCGGCGCAAGCTGCCGGCCCACCTCCCGGGCCACCTCGGGCAGTGGCGCGCTGTCGGCCACCGTCAACGTGTAGGCGAGACGGACGCCGTTGCGAACCCGCACCGAGTCGGACCCGGTGGTCCAGCCTGCCGCCTCCAGCCGTGATCGTGCGCCCGGCAGGTCCGCGGGCGGAGCCCGCTCCCCGGCGACCCAGCGGACGGCGGCGGGAATGGCCCTGGACTGCGGCTCGCCGGCGCCCATGACAGCCCTCGTCACCAGGCGACCACGGTCGACGCCATCGGTCATGGCATGGCGAACCGCCGGATCCTCAAGCCCCGGCGTTCGCTCGTTGAAGGTGAGGTCAACGAAGCGGAAGGTGACCAGACGGTGCACGCGGGCCCCAGCGATCCCCGCCAGTCGAAACTGCTGTCCGGGCGTGGTGCCAACAACACCATCGACGTCGCCACGACTCATGGCCCTGGCGGCACTGTCGAAGTCACCGAAGAGGCGGAACTCGACCCGGTCCAGCCGGGGCCGGCTCGGCGAGTAGCGGTTGCTCTCCAGGCGGAGGCTGGTGGCATCGGTCCCCAGCACCCGGTAGGGACCGGAGGTCGCCAGAGGCCGGTCCGCATGGGCGGGCAGGGCGAACACGCCCGGAGGATCCAGCCGTCCCAGAGGCAGGATCGGGAAGTCGGCAAGGAAGGCGGCGAACGACGCCCGGGGGGCGGGCAGGGTGAAGCGGACGGTGTCAGGCGGCTCGATGGTGGTCCTGATCCCCTTCCAGGGAAGCGACGTGGGCAGGCTGACCAGGCCGGGCGTCTGCACGAAGGCCACCGTGGCCACCACGTCGGCCACGGTCAGGGGCGTGCCGTCAGACCATCTCAGTGAGGCCGGCACGGTGACGCTGTAGGTGAAGCCGTCGGGGCTGACGCTGTAGGAGCCGGCCAGGTCAGCGACCGGAGCGGCCTGGTCGTCGAGGCGGAGCAGACCCCGGTAGAGTAGCTTGCCGATATCCCGGACGGCGGGGTCCTCGGTTCCCACCAGGGGGTTGAGGGAGAGCGGTCGGTGCGCCGTCACCAGCCCCTCGCGATAGTCGGCGGCGGTGTTGAGGCGGACGCTGAAGGCCACACCCACCGCCGCAGCGGCGATGGCTACCAGAACCAGGGCGACGGCCACCTCCGGCCCCCGGCGCGAACGCCCTAGCGGGACCCGACGTACGTGGTGATTATCGACACCAGCACGAACAGCACTATCGCCGCGCCGGTCGCCTTGAGCAGGCCGGCCTCCAGGCCCCGGCGCCGACGATAGCCGCCTCCACCCCCGTCGCTCCCGCCTCCCCCGATGGTCCCGCCGAGGCCGGTCGCCTTTGGGGTCTGGAGTAATACGCCAAGGATCACGAGAACCGCCAGTATGTCCTGCACCACGGCGAGGAGAGTCTTTCCCACGCAAACGAGCCTCCTGATCCGGGTAAGCCGGCGAAGTATACCGCCGCACGCTTCGCCCCCCGGCCGGCAAACCCACCTACACCAATCAGTGTTACTGTGGCCGCACATGCTCAGCCGCCACCGTCTTGCTCTGGCCGCGTGCCTGACTGCGCTCAACGCCTGTGGCACCCAGGCCGGCACGGCCGTCCCCCACGCAGCGGAGGGGCCTCCCATCGCCGAGTCGGCACGGGTGTCCCTGGGCGCCGACACGATCTCCATCCTGGGCTGGGGCGAGGCCACCTTCGGGCGGATTCAGGGACTGCTGGATGGGGCCCGCCGGTCCATACACCTCGAGATGTACGAATTCGGGCGCGAGGACCTCGCCACTGCCCTGACACGAGCCCACGACCGTGGCGTGGCGGTGACCGTGATCGTCGATCCCAGTGTCCTCCAGACGGCCGGGATGGCGACCAGGCTCCGGGCAGCCGGGCTAGATGTCCTCGAGTACCCGGTCCGCGCCAGGATGATCGACCACGTCAAGCTGCTCATCGTGGATGGGGACGTTGCTGTCGCCGGCGGAATCAACTGGGGAGCGCAGTCGCAGCTCAACCATGACTTCGACGCCGTGCTCTCGGGGCCAGTGGTGGCCAACCTGGACCGGGTCTTCGTCCGTGACCTGGTGACCAGCGGACGGCGCCAGCAACTCCCCGATGCGGTGGCCGATGCGGCATTGCTGGTGGTAACCACGGGGCCCGGTCCCGACATCCGACCGCTGGCCCTCGCCCTGCTCGACAACGCCCGCCGGAGCATCGACATGGAGCAGTTCGTGCTCACCGACACCGGCATCGTGCATTCCCTGATCAGCGCCCACCGCAGGGGCGTGGCAATCCACCTGCTTCTCGACCCGGACCAACGGCCCAGCGACGGCCCGGCCGCCACCCTCCGCGCCGCCGGCATCGACGTCCGCCTCTACGGCGGTGGGGGCAAGCTCCACGCCAAGGCCGCGGTGGCGGACGACCGGACGGTGCTCTTCGGCAGCGCCAACTGGACCAACAGCGGCTTTCAGCACAATCATGAGGTCGACATCGAGGTGGTCGACTCCACCGCCGTGGCGGCAACGTTCCTCCAGCACATGGCCGCCGACCGGGGCACCGGCTAGGAGGCGGCCAGGCTTCGCCCCGACATCTGCTCCGGCACCGGCAGGCCCATCGCCTCGAGCACGGTGGGGGCCACGTCGGACAGGCCGCCGCCATTGCGCAACTCGCTCACCCCCGTGCCGCAAAGCAGCAGGGGCACGAGGTTGGTGGTGTGGGCGGTCAGGGGCGAGTGGTCACGGGGATCGATCTTCTGCTCAGCGTTGCCGTGGTCGGCGGTCATCAGCAGTGCTCCCCCGGCGGCCAGGGCGGCCTCGGCGACGCGACCCAGGCAGGTGTCCACGACCTCCACGGCATCAACGGTGGCCGCAAAGACGCCGGTGTGACCAAGCATGTCGGCGTTGGCGAAATTGACGACGATGAGTGCGTCGTCACCCTTTTCAAGCCTGGACACGACGGCATCCGTGACCGGGAAGGCGCTCATCGCCGGCGTGTAGTCGTACCGCGCCACATGGGGCGAGGGGACGAGGAGGCGGTCCTCGCCGGGGAACGGGCTCTCGCGGCCGCCGTTGATGAAGTACGTTACATGGGCGTACTTCTCCGTCTCGGAGACGTGGAACTGGCGAAGCCCGTGCTCGCTGACCACGTCGCCCAGGGTGTGGGTGATGTTGGATTTGGGAAAGGCCACCTTGGCGGGCAGCTCAACCTGATACTCGGTGAAGGTGACGAAGTCGAGATTGCGGGGATGGCGTCCACGGTCGAATTTGTCGAAGTCGATGTCATCGAGCGCGTGACTCAACTGGCGTGCTCGATCCGGGCGGAAATTGAAGAAGACGACACAATCTCCATCCTTGATCCGCTCCCGGCGGCCCCGAGTGATGATGGCCGTGGGCTCGATGAACTCGTCGGTCTTGCCGATGGCGTATTGCTCGCGAATGTACGCCGCCGGGTCGAGCTCGATCTCCGGGCCATCCCCGGCGATGACGCCGTAGGCGCGCTCGATGCGCTCCCAGCGCCGGTCGCGATCCATGGCCCAGTACCGGCCGCTGACTGAGGCGACACGGCCCGCGCCGGCCCTCTTGAGGTCACGCTGGAAGTGCTCCATGTGCTCGGCGCCACTGGTGGGAGGCATGTCGCGGCCATCCGTGAAGGCATGGAAGAAGACGTGCTCCAGGCCCCGCCGCGCGGCCAGCGTGGCCAGGGCGACGGCATGATGCTGACTGCTGTGCACGCCGTTGGGTGAGACCAGTCCCAGGCAATGCATGGCGCTGCCACGCTCGCGCGCCTGGTCGATGGCGGTGCAGAGCACCTCGTTGTGCATGAAGCTCTCGTCGCGGATGGCCCGGTTGATCCGGCTCAGTGATTGAAAGATGATCCGGCCCGACCCCATGGTCAGGTGACCAACCTCCGAGTTGCCCACCTGGCCGTGCGGCAGCCCGACCGCCTCGCCACTGGCATCCAGCAGCGTCGACGGAAAGGTGGCCCGGAGGCGATCGAACTCCGGGGTGTGTGCGGCGGTGATGGCATTGCCGAAGTCATCGGCATTGTGCCCCCAGCCGTCGCACACGACCAGGACGAAGGGACGCGCGGGCCTCACCGAGTGGCGTGGTCAGCCGCTGCGCGCACGATCGCGGTGAAGTGGTCCGGCCGCAGGCTCGCTCCGCCGACCAAACCTCCATCGATGTCTGGGGCGGCAAAGAGCTCGGCCGCGTTGGCAGGGGTGACACTGCCCCCGTAGAGGATGCGCAGCCGTGTCGCGCCATCACCGCCGAAGCGGGCGGCGATGAGCTCCCGCGCCGCGGCGCAGACCTCCTGAGCCTGCCCGATGGTGGCGGTGCGCCCGGTGCCGATGGCCCACACCGGCTCGTATGCCAGGACACACAGGTCGAGGCCATCGGAGCTCAGACCCTCGAAGGCAGACCTGAGCTGACGCTCGATCACCGCCGGGGTGTCGCCGGCATCTCGCTCCGCCTCGGTCTCGCCGACGGCGAGGATGACCCGGAGATCGTGCCCCAGCGCCCGGCGCAGCTTGCGGTTGACCTGCTCGTCGGTCTCCCCGAGCAGGTGGCGGCGCTCCGAGTGGCCGATGAGCACGAAGTCGCACCAGCCCGCCAGGGCCGTCGGCGAGATCTCCCCGGTGTAGGCACCGGAGTCCTCCCAGAAGACGTCCTGGGCGCCGAGGGCCATACCCGAACCGGCCAGGATGTCCTTCAGGGGCCAGAGATGGGTGAAGGGCGGCAGCAACGCCACCTCCACGCCGGAGGTGCTCAGCTCACGGCGCAGTTCGACGGCGAGCTCGAGGCCCTCCGGCACGGTGGTGTTCATCTTCCAGTTGCCGGCGACCATGGGCACCCGCGGGGAGCTGGTCACGACGTTTCCCGGTCACGCAACGCGGCCACACCGGGAAGCACCCTGCCCTCGAGGAACTCGAGGGTGGCGCCACCGCCGGTGCTGATGTGGCTGACGTCTCCGGCGACGCCAGCGTCCTCGATGGCGGCAGCGAGGTCGCCTCCACCGACGATCGTGGTGGCCGTGGACCTTCCCAGCGCCTCGGCGACCCGACGGGTGCCCTGGGCAAAGGCATCGATCTCGTAGATGCCCAGCGGCCCGTTCCACATCACCGTGGCGGCCGCCTCGACGTCGCCGGCCATGGCGGCCACGCTAGCCGGCCCGGCATCGACAGCCATCCGGCCGTCCGGAATCTCGCGCCAGGACACGACCTCCGTGGCCGCACCCTCCTCGGGCTTCTCGACGACAAGACAGTCGGTGGGCAGGCGGAGATTGGCCCGGCCGGCGGCGGCCTGGTCCAGGAGCCTTCTCGCTGTTTCCACCTGGTCCTTCTCGACCAGGGAGGTTCCCGTCGACTCGCCCTGGGCCAGGTAGAACGTGCAGGCCATGGCGCCCCCGATCCACAGGGTATCGACCCGCTCCAGGAGGTTGTCGACGACACCGATCTTGGAGGAGATCTTGGCGCCCCCGACTATGGCGACAAAGGGCCGGCCGGGTGCTTCCAGGGCGGTGCCCAGAACCTCCAGCTCCCTGAGCATCAGGCGGCCCGCGTAGGCGGGCAGATGGTGGGCCACACCCTCGGTGGAGGCGTGAGCCCGGTGAGCGGCGCCGAAGGCGTCGTTGCAATACAGGTCGGCGAGCGCGGCGAGGCGCCGGGCGAGCTGATCGTCGTTCCCCTCCTCCCCGGGGTCGAAGCGGACATTCTCCAGCATCCCGACCTCACCATCCTCGAGGGACGCGGCGATCTCAGCGGCCGCGGGACCCGCCACATCACGGGCCACCCGAACCTCCGTGCCGCCGAGCAGCTCGGAGAGCCGTCCGGCGAGGGGACGGATGCTCAGCGCCGGATCGGGCGCTCCCCCGGGCCGGCCCAGGTGACTGACAAGTATGACCCTACCCCCACGTGCCCGAATCGACTCGATGGTGGGCAGCGCCTCCCGGATGCGCCGGTCGTCAACGATTCGGCCGTCCCGGATGGGCACGTTGAAGTCAACCCGGACCAGTACCCGCCGGCCCCTGACATCGACATCATCGATGACCGCCTTGGCGACAGCGCCCACCTACAGGCGGTTGGCGATGTGCTCGACGAGGTCGACCACGCGGCATGAGTATCCCCACTCGTTGTCGTACCAGGAGAGCACCTTCACGGTGCGGTCTCCGATGGCCATCGTGGACTTGGCGTCCACGGTAGAGGAATGGCTGTCATGCAGGAAGTCGGTGGAGACAAGCTCCTCCTCAGTGACGGCAAGGATGCCGTCGAGGCCCCCACCGGCCGCCTCACGCATCTCCGCGTTGACGTCCTCGGCGGTGGCGTCCTTGCTCAGCGTGCACACGAGGTCCACCAGGCTGACATCGGACACCGGGACGCGCAGCGCCATTCCGTGGAACTTGCCCTTGAGCTCCGGCAGCACCAGTGACACCGCTGCCGCCGCCCCCGTGGTGGTGGGAATGATCGCCATCGCCGCCGCTCGGGCCCGGCGCAGGTCCTTGTGGGGAGCGTCCAGGATGGCCTGGTCGTTGGTATAGGCGTGCACCGTGGTCATCAGGCCGTTCTCGATTCCGAAGGAGTCCTGGAGCACCTTGGCCACCGGCGCCAGACAGTTGGTGGTGCAGGAGGCGTTGGAGAGGATGTGATGCTGAGCCGGGTTGTACTCCCCCTCGTTGACGCCCATGCAGATGGTGATGTCCTCACCCTTGGCGGGCGCCGAGATCACAACCTTCCGGGCGCCGGCATCGATATGGGCCCGAGCCTTGGCGGCGTCGGTGAAGAAGCCGGTGGACTCGATGACGATGTCCACGCCCATGTCACCCCACGGGATCCGCTGCGGGTCACGCTCGGCGATCACGGCGAGCTTCTTGCCGTTGACCACCAGGTTGTCACCGTCGGCGCTGACGGTGCCGGGAAACTTGCCCAGGATGCTGTCGTAGGTGAGCAGGTGGGCAAGTGTCGGAGCGTCCGTGAGGTCGTTCACGGCAACGATATCGATGTCCGCCGACCGCTCCAGCGCACTGCGGAAGACATTCCGACCAATG
Organism: Candidatus Dormibacteria bacterium; assembly: GCA_046263035.1. GTDB lineage: Bacteria > Chloroflexota > Dormibacteria > Aeolococcales > Aeolococcaceae > JBHELP01. The sequence goes on from JBHELP010000023.1 coordinate 13,097, forward strand.
CGGCCAAACCCGTTGATACCCACTTTGACGCCCATTCGCCTATCTCCTCATGCCTTTGTCCGCGTGTACTTTGACCCTACATTAGAGAAGGTCCTTGATGCTCATGGCAACCATGGCGACGGTTCCGACACACCCTGCTGGGACCCTCCATCAGAGAAGCTCCTTAATGCTCATGGCCACGGTTCGGGGGATGCCGGGGACGGCGGTGAGCTCATCGAGGGAGGCCTCGCGGATGCCGTCGAGGCTGCCAAAGTGGCGGAGCAGGACCCGTTTGCGCGCCGGCCCCAGGCCGGGGACGCTGTCCAGCCGGGACCGAAGCGCCGAGCGGCCCCGCCGCGCCCGGTGGCGGGTGATGGCGAAACGGTGGGCCTCATCCCGGATGCGCTGAACCAGGAAGAGCGTGGGGCTGTCCCGGGGTATGACGATGGGATCCGGGCTCTCCGGGGTGAAGAGCTCCTCGTTGCGCTTGGCCAGGCCGAGGATGGCCAGGTCGCCCAGGCCCGCCTCCTCGGCCACGGCGCGCGCCGCGCTCAGCTGGCCCCGCCCTCCGTCGACGAAGACCACGTCCGGAAGAACGCTGAAGCTCTCGTCGGCCGGGCCCATGCGAGGTCGCCGCGCGGGCCGCTCGGGATCCGCCGTCTCGCCGTTGCTTCCCGCCGGATCCTGCACGGGGATATCGTCGCCTCCGGCATTGGCGTTCCCCGCCGGGAAGAGCAGGTAACGCCGGAAGCGCCGGCGGAGCAGCTCCGCCATGGAGGCGAAGTCGTCGGCGCCCTCGACTGTCCTGATGCCGAAGTGACGGTAGTGGGCGGGACTGGGCCGGCCGTCCTCGAACACGATCATCGAGCCCACGGAGTTGGTGCCCATGGTGTTGCTGATGTCATAGCACTCGATGCGGTGGGGCGGCTCGGGAAGGTCGAGGCGCTCGGCCAGGTCGGCGAGCAGTGTCTGCCGCCGATCGGCATCGAAGTCCTCGACTATGCGGCGCTGCCGCAGCGCGGACAGCGCGGTGGTCTGGGCCTGCTCGGTCAGGCCCCGGGCACGGCCCCGGCGGGCCACCCGGAGCTCCACCGGTCCACCCCGCTGGCCGGCCAGAAACCCGGCGATCTGCTCCTGCTCGGGGATGGCCTCCGACAGGAGGATGGTGCGCGGGACCAAGGGCGCAGTGCCGTAGAACTGGGTGAGGAAGGCCTCCAGACACTCCCCCGAGCTCAGCCCCGTGACGCCCTCGATCTCATGGTTGACGAGCCCGGTGACCTTGCCGTCCCGGATCGACATCGTCGCCACCATGCCCCGGCCGGCCTCGATGGCGATTGCGACACAGTCCTCATCGGCGCGGCCCCCGCCCACCATCTTCTGCTGTTCGCCGAGACGGTCCACGGCACGGAGGCGGTCCCTGTACCGGGCGGCCTGCTCATAGTCGAATCGACCGGCGGCCGAGGCCATCTGGTCGCGCAGCTCGTCGGCGAGGATCGCGGAGTGGCCCTCCATGAAGAGCTGCACCTGGTCGAGAAGCCGGCCGTAGCCGGCCTCGTCGACCCTTCCCTCGCAGGGGCCGCTACAGCGCTTGATGTGGTAGTCGAGGCACACTCGGCCGCGCCGGAAGACCTCGTCACCGCATGTCCGGAAGGGCAGCACGGCCCGCAGCGACTTGACCGTCGTGCGCAACGACTGAGCGCTGGTGTAGGGGCCGTAGTAGCGGGCACCATCGCGGGCCAGACGTCGCGTGTAGAAGGGCCGGGGAAACCGTGAGGGATCCGGAGCGCCACCCTCCGGGCGGCCGCCCCGGGGATCCCGGGCCTGCTCGCGAGCTGTCCCAGGAGCCAGGATGTCGGCCGCCCCCGGGTGGGGCACCTTGAGGTACAGGTAATTCTTGTCGTCCTTGAGGCGGACGTTGTACCGGGGCCGGTGCCGCTTGATCAGAGTGTTCTCGAGGATCAAAGCCTCACGCTCGTTGAGGCAGTCCACCACCTCGAAGTCGAAGACCCGGTCGGTCAGGGGCCGCCCGCGCTCCTGCAGGTCCCGGGGGCGAGCCGCCGTGAAGTGAGAGCGCAGCCGGCTGCGAACGTTGGCCGCCTTGCCCACGTAGGCGACCCGGCCGGCGAGATCACGGAAGAGGTAGACGCCTGGCCCCGTGGGGGCGGCCCGAAGCCTGGCTCGGAGCAGTTCCGGCTTGTCGACGAGGCGAGCCGACGGTACTCTCGTAGCGGGGCCGTTCCGGCCGGCGGGCGGACGCGGCTCGTTGTCCGAGGGGCGCCGGCGCGACCGTGGCAGTGTCGTGGCTGGCATCACCACCTATTAAGGCAGGGTGGCTTGGGCAGGGCCCATGGAGCCGAGGCAGGGCGGCTGGGGCAGGGCTCGTGGAGATGAGGCGGGGCGGCTGGGGCAAGACCCGGCGGAGATGAGGCAGGGCGGCTGGGGCGGGACCCGGGGGCGATAGACTGTCGGGCGGAGGAGGACAATGGTCGACACGATCGGAGCCGACGGCGCCACCAGTCACCGCGACCAGGACGACGTTCTCGTCCGGGCCCGAGAGCATGCCGAGGAGGTCAGCCAGGCCAAGAGTGACTTCCTGTCGCGCATGAGCCATGAGCTGAGGACGCCGCTGAGCGCGGTTCTCGGCTTTGCTGAGCTGCTCGAGATGGAGGACCTCGACGAGCGCAAGCGTGAGTACGTTGCCGCCATCGTCAAGGCCGGCAACCACATGGCCCGGTTGATCAACGACGTCCTCGATATGTCCCGAATCGAGGCCGGCAAGATGACGCTCTCCCTGGAGCCTGTGCCATTGGGACCACTCCTGTACGACACCGTCAACCTGGTGCGCCCCCTGGGTCGCAGCCGCCGCATCATGGTGCAGACGGAGTTTTCCCGCGGCGCTCCCGGCCATGTGCTGGCCGATGCTCAACGGCTGCAGCAGGTGCTCGTCAACCTCTGCGCCAACGCCATCAAATACAACCGTGACGAGGGCCAGGTGTTGATAACCGTGAGCGGGGTGAAGCCCGGTCGCGCGCGGATCGATGTCACCGACACAGGCACCGGCATCGTTCCCCAATACATGAACCGGCTGTTCACGCCGTTCGACCGATTGGACGCCGGCAACACGCAGGTGGAGGGCACCGGGCTGGGACTGGCGTTGTCGAAATTCCTCGCCGAGGCGATGGGCGGCACCATCGCGGTGACGAGCTCGGTGGGGGTGGGCAGCACCTTCTCCGTGGAGTTGCCCCAGGCCACCGGGCCCGAGGCGGTCGACAGCCCCGACGATCTCGCAGCCGCTCTGTCGCCCGCCGCGTATGACGCTCCTCAGACGGTCCTCTACATAGAGGACACCGTGTCCAACGTCGAGTTGATAACCCGAATCCTCGGCCTCCGTCCCAGCATCACGCTGGTAACCGCCACCCGGGGGGAGGGGGCGGTGGAGCTGGCCTGCCAGCATCGGCCGGGGCTGGTGCTGCTGGACATGCACCTGCCCGACATCGACGGGGAGGAGGTCCTGGCCAACCTGAAGTCGGACGAGCGCACCCGGGCCATACCGGTCATCGGCCTCAGCGCCGATGCCAGCGCTCCCCGCATCCGGCGGGTTCTGGGCGCCGGCGCCCGCGACTACATCACCAAACCGGTGAACGTGCGGCATTTCCTGGAGACCGTGGACGGCGTGCTGGCCGGTTCCTGAGCGCCGAGACTATCACGACCGAGCCGGCGCCGCCTCCCCCAGCTCGCGCCGGAAGGCAGCCTCGTCCAGCACCCTGAGCCCCAGGCGCTGCGCCTTCTCCAGCTTGCTGCCGGGTGACGCTCCGGCGACCACCGCGGAGGTCTTGCGACTGACGCTGGAGCTGGGATGACCGCCCCGAGCCCGGATCCCATCTTCCGCCTCGGCACGGGTCAGGCTCTCCAGCGTCCCTGTGACCACCCACGTCTGTCCTGCCCAGGGCCCTCCGGTCCGGGCCTCCTCGAGCGCGGTCACCCCCACCGCGGCAAGGTGCTCCAGCAACCGTCGCCCGTCTTCGGAGGCGAACCACTCGGCGACCCTCCGGGCCACTATGGGGCCCACACCCTCCACCGCGAGAAGATCCTCCTCGCCGGTCCCCCTCAACCGGTCGAGGGATCCGAAGTGAGCCGCCAGCGTGGCCGCCATGTGCTCGCCGACATGGGGAATGCCCAGCGCGTTGATGAGGCGGCCCAGACCGACCTGCCGCCGCGAAGCGATCGAGCGGAGCAGATTGTCCGCCGACCGCTGAGCGAAGCCATCGAGGCTCAGCAGCTGCTCGCCGGTCAGGGTGTAGAGGTCGGCTGCGTCGCTGACGTGGCCCTGCTCGATCAGCTGGTCGATGATGGCCTCTCCCAGGCCCTCGATGTTCATCGCCTGCCGTCCCGCGAAGTGGCGCAGCCGCTCCCGGCGCTGCGCAGGACAGAGGGGGCTGACACACCGCCGCACCACCTCCTCCGGCTCACGCACGAGCCGGCTGCCGCAGGCGGGACATTGCTCCGGCATCTGCCAGGGAGCGCTGTCCGGGGGGCGGCAATCCATCACCACGGCGATGATCTCGGGGATCACGTCACCGGCCTTGTGGAGCAGCACGGTGTCGCCGATCCGGACATCCTTACGGGCCACGTCGTCCTCGTTGTGAAGCGTGCAGCGGCGCACCATGGAGCCGGCCATGGTCACCGGCTCGAGCATGGCCACCGGAGTCACGGCGCCGGTCCGGCCCACCTGAACGGCGATGTCGAGGACCGTTGTACGCACCTGCTCGGGGGGGAACTTGAAGGCGATGGCCCAGCGCGGCGATCGCGCCACCGAGCCCAGCTCCGACTGCTCGGCAAGGGATGCCACCTTGATGACCACACCGTCAGTGTCGTAATCGAGGTCGTGTCGCTGATCGCGCCAGGTCTCCAGGAAGCCCATGATGCCGTCGGCATCGGGCACCTCCGCCCAGTGAGGGTTGACCCTGAAACCCAGCTCCCTCAGTGTCGCCAGCACCTCCCCCTGCCGGCGCACCCCCGCGGGTACGGGGTCCAGCTGGTACATGAAGGTGTCCAGGCGGCGCCGCGCCGTCACCCCGGGATCGAGTTGGCGCACGCTTCCCGCCGCCGAGTTGCGGGGGTTGGCATAGCGCTGCCTCCCCGCCTCCTCGAGTTGCGCGTTGAGAGCGGCAAAGCTGCGCTTGGGCATGTACACCTCCCCCCGGACCTCGAGCTCGCCGGCCAGACCGTCACCGATGGCCGATCCCGACGGCGGCCGCAGGTTTATGGGGATCGATCGTATGGTGCGAACGTTGGCGCTGACATCCTCGCCCTCGAGCCCGTTGCCACGCGTGGCGCCGCGCAGAAGCCGCCCGCCTGCATAGGTGAGCGACATCGCCAGCCCGTCTATCTTCAGCTCGCAGACGTAGCCGGAGATGTCCGGCACGATGCGCTCGACGCGCCGGACGAACTCCCGCACCTCCGCCGCCGAGAACGCATTGCCCAGCGAGAGCATGGGCACCCGGTGGCGCACCTTGCCAAAGGTGTCCAGCGGTGCCCCGCCGACCCGCTGCGTCGGGGAATCCGGAGACCGCAATTCGGGATGGAGGGTCTCCAGCTCCAGCAGCTCCCGGAAGAGGGCGTCGTAGTCGCTGTCGGAGATCTCGGGATCGTCGAGGACGTGATAGCGGTGCCCGTGGTGCTCGACCAGCTGCCGCAGCTCGGCGGCGCGACGAGAGGCCCCGGGGTCGCCCGGCGCTGCGCCGCCGCCGGGATCGGGCGTGCCCACGCGAACGGCACCTGAGTCGGAATGCGAGGCTCGGCCGCCATGCGCACCGGCCGGTGTGGAATCGCCTCGGGTGGCCATCAGCCGCTCCCGATCGGCGTGAGCACGGCGTCTGCCACGGCGAAGATTTTCATCCCCGCTCCGTCGAAGCGGATCAGCACCTCCTCCCCCGCCCGGGTCATGGTGCTCTTGAGGATGGTTCCGGCGCCATAGCTGGCATGGGCGACTCGCATGCCGTCGCGGAAGCGTTGGGGAGCGACCTCCACGGGGTTGGCCTGGACGGCGCGGGCGTGGACTGCCGACCGGACGGCGCCCCTGGCTCGAGGATCCCCCGCCGGTGTGGCACCGCGGCGGGTAGGCACGTCGAGCTGGTGGGGCGGGATGTCGCCGAGGAACCGAGAGGCTTCTGCCGCCCGCGCTGTGCCGTGGAGGTGGCGGCGGAAGGCGTGGACCAAGAAGATGCGCCGCTGGGCGCGGGTGATGCCCACGTAGGCAA